>NZ_JADQBD010000091.1:0-8825 GCF_017808115.1 Chryseobacterium sp. RR2-3-20
TTCTGTCCCAAAATGTGCTGAAAAACTGAATAAATTCATATCTAATTGTTTGATTACTACAAATATACAAAAGTTATGATAAATTACGGATATTCATTAAAAAAAATTATAATTTTTATTATTGTACGCTATATTTGCAATAATTGATTGGTATAGGTCTTCAAATGTAGTACATGTTTGTTGTATAGGCAATAATTAAGTAGCCATGTACCGTTTTATATTCGGCTCATTCATTACGTTTTTCAACAAAAAATCAAATCTGATAATCCTTTCTTAGATCACGCACTCAACTCCTTCGCTAACATCTCCGCTTGCTTTAATACTGTTTCCGTAGCCAGCAATTGCATATCTGGTGGATAACCATATTTACGCAATAATCGTTTTACAGCTACTTTCAACTTTGCTCGCACGCTCTCTTTGATGTTCCAATCAATGCTTGCGTTTTGTTTTATTGTATTGGTTAATTCAACCGCAAGTTCACGTAACTTTTCTTGCTGAAGCAATTCTTTAGCACTATCATTATTAGAAACTGCGGTATAAAATGCATATTCATACTCCGTTAATCCCAATTTTTGGGGCTCACTATCCATTTCTACAATATTCTTACTTAAATGAATTAATTCATCAATCACCTCTGCAGCTGTTAGAATCTTATTATGATAACGGTTGATGGATTGCTCCAGCATTTCCAGCAATTTCTTACTCTGTACCAAATTGGTTTTTGCTCTCGATTTTATTTCATCATTCAATAATTTTTTCAAAACTTCCAATGCCACATTTTTATGTTGCATATCTTTCAATTCCATCAAGAATTCATCAGACAAGATAGAAATATCAGGTTTCTTAATACCTGCTGCATCGAAAACATCAATCACTTGATCGGATACCAAAGCCTGATCAATTACTTGTCGAATGGTTGTTTCAATTTCTTCATCTGTTTTACAAGGCCCCGTACTATCAAACTTTGCTAACCTTGCTTTAACGGCTTGGAAAAATGAAATTTCATCTTTAGCATCCATCGCTTGATCGTGTGGTATCGCAATAGCAAAGGCTTTTGATAAAGAGGTTACTTCATCAATATATCTTTTCTTACCATTTTCTAAACCTAGAATATGATCTTCTGCAGCTAATATCATCGACAGTTTTTTTGATGTATCAGCATCAAAATAATCTTCATAAGGGAAACGATGATACATGGCAGAAATCACTTCAATTTTTTCTAACATAAAAGCTACCGCCTGTTCTTGTGCCACAGCAGGATCTCCTTTACCTCCTGCATCGGAATAGAAAGCCAACGCTTTTTTCAAATCGGAAGCAATTCCTAAATAATCAACGATTAAACCACCTGGCTTATCCTTATATACACGATTTACACGAGCAATCGCCTGCATAAGGTTATGCCCTTTCATAGGTTTATCGATATACAACGTATGCATACTTGGAGCATCGAAACCTGTTAACCACATATCACGAACAATAACCAATTCTAATTCATCATTAGGATCTTTCATACGTTCGGCTAACATTCTACGTTGCTCTTTGGTCGTGTGGAATTTAGCCAATTCAGGACCATCAGAAGATGCAGAAGTCATAATAACTTTTATCTTTCCTTTTTTCAAATCGTCCGAATGCCATTCAGGTTTTATAGCAATAATCGCATTGTACAAATCCGCCGCAATACGACGACTCATTGACACGATCATTCCTTTCCCTTGAAACACTTCCTGGCGTTGAGTAAAATGACCGACAATATCAGCAGCTATATTTTGAACACGTTGTTTCCCACCAATCAAGGCTTCTAACTGAGTCCATTTACTTTTGGCTTTTTGAGTGGCTGTTAAATCTTCCTGATCCAATTCATCATCCAGCTCATCTACTAATTCCTTTCCTTCTTCGGTTAATTTTACCTTCGCCAATCGGCTTTCATAGAAAATACGAACTGTTGCTCCGTCTTCTACTGCTTGAGCTATATCGTAGATATCTACATAATTACCGAAAACTGCTGGTGTATTGACATCCGTACTTTCAATTGGTGTTCCTGTAAAACCTAAATACGTCGCATTAGGTAAGGCATCACGCATATATTTTGCAAATCCATACACGATTTTTTTACCAATTACATTTCCCTTTTCATCCTTATCATCAACCGTTTTAGCACTAAAACCATACTGTGTACGGTGTGCCTCGTCTGCTATGACAATGATGTTTTCTCTGGCGGATAATGTTTCAAAAATATTTCCTTCTTCGGGTTGAAATTTTTGTATCGTCGTGAAAATTACACCACCTGAATTTACCTTCAATAAGTCTTTCAATTGTTTGCGATCCGTTGCCTGGACAGGATCTTGACGCAATAATTGTTTCGAAGCCGCAAAGGTGTCAAATAATTGATCGTCCAAATCATTACGGTCCGTTATCACTAAAACCGTTGGATTATCTAAGGCTAATACAATTTTACCTGTATAAAACACCATAGATAAGGATTTACCGGAACCTTGTGTATGCCAAACCACACCACCTTTTCGGTCGCCTGCAGGTTGGTTTTTAACGCCTGGTAAACCGTAGCTTTCAGGAGACTCCATTACTAAATTCCCTAATGTTTGTTTTGAAACAAAACCAGAAGCTCTTTTAGTAGATTCTACCGCACGATTTACGGCATAATATTGATGATAAGCTGCTAATTTCTTTACCGTTTGTACGGTAACAATTCCACCTGCATCTTCTTTTTTGAATTTCTCAAAAACCACAAAATGTCTCACCAAATCCAATAATACGCTTGGTTGTAACATTCCTTTAATCAATGTTTCTAATTGGCTGATTTGTTTAGAAGCTTCGGAGATACCATCTGTAGTTTTCCAAGCCATAAAGCGACTCAAACCTGCTGAAATGGTTCCTGCTTTTGCTTCCAACCCATCCGAGATAACAGAAAATGCATTAAAGGTAAACAATGAAGAAATCATTGCTTTGTAGGTTTCTATTTGTCGGAAGGCAGATTGAATGGTGGTTTTATCATCCGTAGCGTTCTTTAACTCAATCACAACTAATGGTAAACCATTGACAAAAAGAATGATATCTGGTCTTTTATTTACTCCGTTTTCTACGATAGTAAATTGATTGACTACTAAAAATTCGTTGTGTAATGGATTTTCAAAATCAATTAAAAACACACGATCCCCACGTTCCTGTCCATTCACACGTTTGGTTACCGGAATACCTTCGGTTAACAACCGGTGAAAGCTTTCATTGTTTGATAACACATCAGGCGAAGCAATACGCAAGATTTGCTTTACAGCATCTTGTTGTGCATCAAGAGGAATGGTTGAGTTGATACGACGAACCGCATTTTCTAAACGTTGTTTTAAAACAACCTCTTCAAATGATATTCTTTCCGTACCTCCTTCATCAGGAGCTAACTGAACCCCATTGATATAGGTATATCCTTGGTGTTCTAATAATGCTATAGCGAGTTGTTCTATTTCGTTTTCGGTCATGGTTGGTTAGCAATTAATACTTAGAATTTCATTTCGTTCAGATAATACTTTTACAATTTCGTAATAATGCTCAATAATTTGTTTAATATTCCATTTATTTTCTTGTGTAATTGAATACATAATTTTTCTTTTAGGAGTCAAGGTTCCATTTGAATAACGTGGATCTGTAGCTTTGTCCCAGGCTGAACGATCATTCAATTTTGAATTTGCTCCTTTACTGATTAAACATAAATTTCCTAAACAATGTAAAATCACATTTTTATCTATATCAGTAGTTGTAAGTAAATCTTGTTGTGCTTGAGGAAAATGGTGTTCTACGGAATTTCGATAAGTAAAATCAAAATTTGGTAAAATACCATAATCAACTTCGTTCCATACTTGATTTACCCACAATAAATAATCAATAAAATTAAATATAAAATGTGGTGTATCAGTACCATTCCAATAAACATTTTCTTGAGTAAAATCACTTTCTAAATCGCTAGAAAGGAAATCTACAATATCTAGTTTTTCAAATTGTTGAAGTGCAAAAGCTTCTATTTTTTTTATATATTCAGCCGAACTAATATTTAAGGATGATGGGGTTGATGGGTCAAACAAACTTAAAATATACTGCAAGTAATTTTTGTTTTTTCGTTGTCTGTAAGTTACTTGTAACATAGACAAAAGCTTTACAATTCTTTCTTGATAAGATAGATTATCCTTGGTTTCCGTAAAAGAATTTACAAACTTTAATGTTCTATAATACTTAGCATATTTTTGTCTATTTTGCCAACGCATCACAGGTTTTTTCAATATCCATCTTGCGCCATTAGCTTCTTCATCCCATGCATCATTATTTTCTAATCCAGCAGTAGATTTAACGATAAATCGGTCAAAAACTACACGATAGAATAATAATTGTTGTACAAATTCTAAAGGTGTAACTGTTTCTAGTACATTGTTAGGTATATCTTTAAATATTTTTAGTAATTGATCACTACTCAATGGTATATCCACTTGAGCATACACTAGTTTTAAAACATGAATTAAAAAATTACTAAAATCAATTATTGAAGTGTACGTAACATCTTCATCTAGTTCATCTTCATGTTCAAGTAAAGCGTCGCTTCGTAATTTTTGATTTGGATTCTTTAATATATCTAGTATAGATGAGGCTACCACATTATCAGTGTGATAGTTTAACTGCATAATTTTTTTCGGGAAAACAGCATCGTATTCTTCACCAAATAATATCAAACGTTCATCTGGTGTAAAAAACTTTTGTACAGGCCGATTCATTTCTGAGCAAGCATCCCACACCTTTCCAAATAGGTGTCGTTGTTTGGCGTTTTTGATTTTGGTCATTAGTTGAGCTTTGATAATCTCATGCTCTTCTAATTGCTTTCCACGGTTATTCATTATTTCAAAATAACTAGCTACATCCGTATCTTCGGGCATTACCACCTCTACTAATATGACCTTCTGAAGTATGTAATCTATAAAAGAATCTATTTCGTCATTTTCAATAAGATTATGAATTGCTAAAGTTGACTCAATATCACTTTCTAATTTGGTATTGAGAATCGTATTGATAGCTTTAAGGAAATTAATCAGATTGGCTTCTGATATCTCTTGATTGGAAGCTTTAAAAGCTATTTGTTGTCTTCTAAGATTGGTAAAAAATGAAACTACTTCTGGTCTTGAATCGTATGCTAAAGGATAAATGCGGTTTATCTCTTTCCAAAGCAAACTAAGAATAATATGTAGTGTTGTTAATCTTTGTTGCCCATCAATCACTTCATAAATTGACGCTGATTGTCTTTTAAATACGATTAAACTTCCTAGAAAGTAATCTTGCGTTTTATCCTTATGATAACTTTCGTAGATATCTTGAAGTAATTGGGTAATTTCATCAAATCCCCAATTATAGTTTCTTTGATAAATAGGTATGATATAAGGCTTTGTGACAATATCTAAGATTGGCTTGGCCATATTAAGAGATCTCGAAGTTGTGCTCATTAGTACATTTCTACTTTTAGGTGTTGATCAAAAAACTGTTCTACGATTTCATTATTTCCGTTATCTTTTTTCTCAATAGGTTGCAAAGCATACTCGCGTATAAAACGTAAGTCTAAAATGTCTTTCGCATTGCAAATCCCAGTAAATAATGAGGTAGGAAGTTTAGCCACACTCGCATATTTTACAAACTTTTTCTCTAGTCGAAATCTAAAAACACAAGCGTATAATAGTTTATAATATTTATTTAATCCAAGTATGCCAAAACGATCGAATAGACACATGATTAACGACTTATACAGTTCTAATAAATACTCATCTCCTTTTTTTCTGAATTTTGTGCAATATTCCTTGTAAAAAGTGCGGAAATCTTTTATGTCTTCATTATCCGAAGTAGCCTCAAACAAATATTGATACATCCTTACATAAGCTTGTATATATTCAAAAAAATGATCGCCATTTTTGATGCGTTGGGTTATTTCGAAACCAATTTCATATTTTTCTGTAGGAAAACGTCGTACCATATCTTCATTCAATATGGAGCTTTGATACACATAATTTTCAAACGGATACAATAGTTTGGTAACGGAGCTTCCTTTGAATTCTTTAATATGCTTTTTGGTGAAGGCGTATGCCTCTTGATTATTAGACCAAACACGTGTACGATACAATTGTTCGTGTATCACTTGTTCTAGATAGTCTTTGTGCTTTTCGTTACGAGCGCTAGACTCCCAATTTTTATCAATTTTTATTTTTTCATCTTCAGGTAAATGATACAGGAAGCGCATATGATACGCTTTCAATAGATTATAGGCTTGAAGTGTTAAGCCGCGACCATTTTGACTATCAAATATTTGAAAAGCCGTAGAAATATCGTTTACTTTGAGTACAGTTACCGAACAGTGGTTGAGGATATAGGCGTACAATTCGGAAGGCTCTATTAATTCTTCTTCTATCCATTGGCGAAGTTCATTACAATTGTTTAGAATGTTTTGAGCAGAACTTTGATGAAGAAATTGTTTTTCGCTTAAAAAAGAGCTACAGCATAAATTAGCTGTTTCTTCATGATTGAGCATATATAATAACAAAGACAAAGTGGTAAGACGTTGTTGCCCATCCACAATTTCTAATTTTCCACTGTCTGCGTTTTCATGTAAAATGATAGTGCCTATTCTATAGTCTTTTCTGTCATGAGCCAAACTCTGTAAAATATCATCCCACAACTGGCGCAATTCTTTTAATTGCCAAACGTAGGGGCGCTGATAATCTGGAATTACCAATTCTTGAAAAGGTAATTTCTTAATAAATTGTACCGTCGCTTGTAAAGTACTCATGTTTTCTTTGGTTATTCTTTGGTTAATCGCTTTAAGGCGCCGCATTTTCACACAGCTCCTTTATGCTTTTACACCTTCACCCTCACTTCGCCACTCATTAACTTAGGCAATAAGGTATCGCGAAGTTGAGTTAGGGTTTGGATTTTAACTCTCAATTTCGTTTTCAGTCATTTCTCCTATTCTTTAATTGAATATTTTTTTTCTCTTAATTACAGCAATTTGCCGTATTCTTTGCCTTGTATAAGTCAAGCGTTAAGAATTCTATTTCGTTTTCGGTCATATCATTCGTTGGAGTTATTAAAGTTTAGTTTGTGAAAAAACTGCCTTCCTTGTGAATAATGTATGATTTCTTTCTTTTGCAAACGTCCAATAATTATAGCAGGATGTGTATTGAATTTCTTAGCATATTCCACAATTTCTATCTCTGTGAGATCTTCATTTTTCAAAACTTCATTTTCCTGCTCCTCAGAAAACGTCCATTTTACAGCAAAATCATCGGCTTCCTGCTCTTTCTGTTTATCATAATCAGAATATTCTATATCTTCTAAAAAGATTTCTTTTTTACCGTGTAATAAAACGTGTCCAACCTCATGGAAAAAGGTAAACCAGAAACGATCGTTTTGGTTATAACGTCCTGTTAGTTGGATTACAGGATGATTATTTATCCAACGAGTTGCTCCGCTAATAGGTGCTTGTTTTACACAAGGCGTATAAATAATTTTCACACCCGCTTTTAGACACAATTGCTGTAATTGCACAAAGAAATCCTGTGGATGTATTGCCATTACTTTTTTAATTTTAGGCAATTGCTCTAGCAACAATTGCTTATCAAAAGCTGGCGCTTCCATGCTATTGGCTTGTAGTTCACCTTGACGTATCCAAGCTGATAAGGCATGGGGGTTTTTAGTGTTGTGCAATGAAATTCGAAAAGCAACTTTTAATTGTTGCTTATAGAAATATTCTTCCCAAGCCTCTGAGGAACTTAATCCGAAATACTTAAATAAGTGAACAACTTTTTCTTCCACTTTTCGCGTAGGTATTATCCAACCTAATTTTGCCATTTCGACATAAGGAAATTGAGCAGCCCAATCTTTTGCTAAGTCAATAACAGATTGTCGCTTTTGACGAGCAATATATTCGTCATACTCATATTGCTGTTTTAACCAAAAACGGGCAGGAATTTGCAATACATCTTCAAATAAAATAGCCATATCAGAGGTAATCGCACTTTCTCCTTTGAGTACCGCATTAATGGTTTTTTCTGGTTTACCTGTCCGAATAGCAAATTCTTTAGGACCCATGTTTATTTCTTCTAATTTCTCAGCTAAAGTTTCTCCAGGATGGAATGCGATATCTAGAATGAATTCATTTTGTGGTATCATAATTTACTTCTTTAAGTGTTATTAATGATAATCTTTAATTTCAATAACCTCTACTCCAAGTATTTCTACCCAAATATATTTACCGTGTTCGTCTGTAGGAATAGGGTTTTCATGTGGTTTGAAAATTAAACGGTAGGGATGGTCTAAGTCGCATGCCCATTGCCCTTTTCTGTCACCAACGAGTTCATGGAACCGTCCTGGCAAATGCCTTACGTCTTCTAATGTTTCTGCAACCCTCAAATCAGATAAACGTTGAAGTAACTTTTTACCTCTAAGCTGCCCTAATTCCTGAAAACATTTTCTTTGATCGTTAGCTATCTTTCTTAATTTTTTATCACCAAATGATATATCCACTGCAAAGATACAATTTTTAAATTATTTTAGATAACACTTGCTGTCAATTATTTTTCACAAACTTACACCTTCACCCGCACCTCACCACTCATTAACTTTGGCAATAAGGTATCGCGTATTTGGGTTAGGGTTTGGATTTGTTCTCTATTAATTTCAATTTTTGAATACAAATCAATAGCGTCCTAAATAAAAAAATAAGAAGGAATTAAAGTAACTCAAAGTATCTTTGAGGTTGTACAACAAAAAAACCTTCTTATGGATTCAAAATT
>NZ_JADQBD010000092.1:0-8509 GCF_017808115.1 Chryseobacterium sp. RR2-3-20
GAAAAAAGAAGACAAATAAAATCGGATTCAATCCGAAAAAGAAGACAGTTGTATTTTCAACAGAAATTAATAAATTTATAACCCTAAATACTCCTTAAGGATTTATTCCAAAATGTCCAAGTTAGTTTGAAGACGTACACTTTTAGAGTAAACATCTTTTAAGTCGCTCGCTTCAGAAAATAGTTCTTTTACAATGGTAGCAGCCTGATGATTTGCCCAGCTTTCAGCAGTGTCAACCTGCGCTTTTGTATAAGGAACATCATATACATTTTTCATAAAAACGATTTTATCCACCATTTTACTTTTATCCAAATCTGTACTAATGAGCCATGGATATCTCGGCATAATAGAACCTGCAGATGTAGATCTCGGATTATACATGTGTTTATAATGCCACGAACTAGGATTCTTCCCTCCTTCCCTATGCAAATCTGGTCCTGTTCTTTTAGAACCCCATAAAAATGGTCTGTCATAAACAAACTCTCCGGCTTTGGAGTATTCACCATTTTTACCATTAAATCTTACAATTTCATCCCTAAACGGTCTAATCATCTGAGAATGACATGCATTACACCCTTCTCGAATATAAATATCTCTACCTTCCAACTCTAAGGGAGAATATGGTTTTGCCGCTGAGATAGTAGGTGCAGATTTCTTTAGAGATAATGTAGGGATAATTTCGACTGCACTTCCTATAGAGAGTACAAAAAATGATAAAATGCTCAACATATATGGCGTTCTCTCAATCCAAAGGTTAGTACCTTCTCCTTCTTTTCTTTTCGGTGAAATTACAGCTAATGCCGGTGCTTCTGCTGGAACAGTTCTTTGGAATGAACCTTTTCTTATCGTAGCAATAACATTTACAACCATAAGAATTGATCCTGAAATATAAAATGCACCACCTATAAACCTCATCTTAAAATAAGGAATAATAGCTGTTACAGTATCCAGCCAGTTCTTCCACATCAGGGTTCCGTCTGGATTAAACTGTTTCCACATCAACCCTTGAGTAAATCCGGAAATGTACATTGGTACCGCATAAAAAATAACTCCCATTGTCCCTAACCAAAAATGCCAGTTTGCCATTTTCACAGACCAAATTTTTGTTCTCCACATAATGGGAACCAAATAATAAATCATCCCGAAAGCAATAAAGCCATTCCATCCTAAAGCTCCTAAATGTACGTGCCCAATTACCCAATCGGTATAATGTCCAATTTTATTTATATTTTTTGTTGCCAAAAGCGGACCTTCAAAAGTTACCATTCCGTAGCAGGTAACCGCAACGACGAAAAACTTCAAAATAGGATTTTCTCTTACTTTATCCCAAGGTAAGCAGACCATTTAGCATTCCACCCCAAGATGGTGCAATAAGCATAATCGAGAAACCTGAACCAACTGCCTGTGCCCAAGCCGGTAATGCTGTATATTGCAAGTGATGCGGCCCCGCCCATATATACACAAAAATTAATGTCCAGAAGTGAATAATCGATAGTTTATAGGGAAAAACAGGTCTTTCTGCCGCTTTTGGTAAAAAATAGTACATTAAACCTAAAATTGGGGTTGTTAAAACAAACGCTACCGCATTATGTCCGTACCACCATTGTACTAATGCATCTTTTACGCCGGCATACATAGAATAAGACTTCCAAGAATCAAAAGAAAGAGGTATTTCTAAATTATTGAGAATATGAAGCATTGCAAGTCCGATCCAAGTTCCTATATAAAACCAAATAGCAACATAGAGATGCCTTACTCTTCTTCTTGCAATCGTCATAAACATATTGATTCCGAAAATAACCCATGAAAAGGTAATTAATATATCAATAGGCCATTCACGTTCTGCATATTCTTTGGAAGTATTAATTCCCATAAAGAATGTGATGAATGTTGCAACAATCATAATCTGCCATGTCCAGAAATGAATCCAAGACAGTGTAGGACTCGCCATTGGCGTTTTTAAAAGCCTCGGTAAAGAATAATAAACACCGGTGTAAACACTGTTACATACAAATGCAAAAATTACAGTATTGGTGTGCAGCATTCTTATTCTTCCAAAACCAAAAGCACCATGCGTATCTATTAAAGTCTGAATTCCTCCCGCTCTTAAACTATGAATGGTTGCATCATCGGTTCCAAATAAAAACTCGGGCAATTCCGGATAAAAAAGCATTAATGCTGCCGTAATCCCAAATGTAAACCCAATAAGACCAAATACTATTGTCGCATAAAGAAATGCTTTAACAATATTATTGTCATAACTAAATTTTTCTAACTCCATATCACTTTTATTTTTTCTTTTTTTGCTTACTAAAAATCATAATCCAATTATATCTAATACAGATAAACGATGAGGATTATAAATTCAAGAAAGAGAGCTTATAAATAATTTTCAAATTTATAAAGAGCATATCCTTTAAACATGGTACTAATTATGGAAAATATTGCTAAATAAGCAGATTGTAATTGCTGAAAATGAAAGACTTTAATGCATCAATATGATTAGTAATTAACATCAATATCCATGAATTGTGAATGACAAAATCTTCAAGAGTAGTATTGTTTCCTGAAATTATCCGGCGTGTAACCCGTATATTTTTTGAAGAATTTTATAAAATAGGAAGTATCAAAAAAACTCAGTTCCATAGCTATATTGGCAACAGACAAATCGTAATTTACAAGCATTCTTTTAGCTTCCAGCAAAATACGATTTCTAATAATTTCGCCCGCAGACCGATTCAGATTATCTTTGCATACAAAATTGAGATGGTTGGAAGTTACATACAGCAACGACGCATAATCTTTGGGAAGTCTTAGTTCTTTAAAATTATCTTCAATAAGATTAAAAAACTGTTTAAGAAATACCGAACTTCGGTTTCCGTTGCTTAAAATTGTGGCTTTTACAGGCAATTCTCTGCTTACCAGTATAAATAAACGAAGCATTTCTGCAGCAATCATCATCATGGTATACTCATCGCTTTTAGCCATTTCTTTCAAAATAATTTCAAAAATTTCTACAATTCTTGGTCGAATATTCTCGCTCAGCTTCAGCATTTGGAGATCCGAAAAAACATTGAAAAAAGTAAACTGATCTATAACAGATGAACTTAAAAATATCTGGTCAAAAAAAATATCCGAAAAATTGATAACATAGCCCTCCACCTCATCTTCTTCGAACTTCCAATGGTGAACCTGCCCCGGAATCATAAAATAAATACAACCTGCTTCAATTGCATAATTTGTAAAATCTATCGTGTGAACCCCTTTACCTTTTGTGAAGTAAACGAGATGATAAAAAGAATGCTTATGAATGTTTTTAATGGGAGGATTATTAATTAAATATCCTTCAAACTTATCTGCATTAAAAAGGTCTTTAGACAGTTTATTACTTACCAGATTACAAATACTGAATGTTGGGTATTTTTTTTCCATGAATTAAAAGATTAATTCCATGGTATTTAAGAAATCTTCAAAAGGAACTAATATCTACGCAAAATTAGAATTTTACTAACCTAAATTATGGTAAAATTCAAAGTAAGAATAGTATAATTTAAGTTTTTTCACCACTGAAGTATCAGCATAACTTACTTTATTATTCAATTGAAAAAATCTTACAAAAAACTTAATAACAACAAAAAAGGTGTGCTTAAAATGGCACACCTTACAGTTAGACAACAATTGTTTGAGAAAATTTATCTTTTAATTATTTTTTTCGAAATAACAGATTTATCGGTTTGAATTTCAACCACATAAACACCGGAAGGAAGATTCTGTATATTTATTTTATTATTAACTGCAGTTAAAACTTGCTGCCCTGTTACAGAATATAAAGCAACCTTTTCAATCTTATCCGTTGAATCAATCATAATAAAATCGCTTGCCGGATTTGGATAAATCCTGAAACTTTCTTTAGCAATATCTTTTACACTTAAATTAACGTTTGCTTCAGTAGGTATAAAAGGTCTTCTATATCCGAAACCCAAACCAAACCAATCATTGTTATTAAGCACTACAGACGAAAGATTAGCACTCGTTTTCCAGTTAGAGAGATCTGTACCTTTATAAAGTTTCCAAGAAGAATTTCCGGAAGAAGTACCCGAAAAAGAATTTAAAGATACCGAAGAAATCTGATTGGATGCTGCGGTAAAACTAAAAGTATTGGTATATGAAGCAATCATTTGCAAAGCCTGTTCTCCCGTAATAGTACCGTTATACTGAATACCAAAAACAAAGGAATTTGCATTTCCGTTGGAATTATTGGTTCCAAAATCAACAACAACCAAGCTTCTGTGAGATCCAACACCGATCCAATTTGTTATTTGGGATGCATTATACCACTGAGAGCCATAAGCTGCGACAGGCAACACCGGCGCTTCAGCAGTCGGATTACTAAAGCCGTAACTTGCACCGTACCATGTACCGTCCTCAATAATTCCGCTATTCATCCATCCATTCATTCCAAATGCAGAAGGATCTGTTGCAGTCCATAAGCTCCACCAATCGGGTGAAGATTGTTGCGAATGACTGTTAAAACTTACTTTATCCAGAAAACCGTTATTAAATGTAAGATTATAATCAAAAGCTGGCTCTGCAGCTTTTATCATTTGCAGCATTTGTGGAGGAGTAATATTTTGTCCGGGATTAAACCTTACTCCCCAAACATACGATCTGTCGTCGGTTCCATCCTTAAAATCTGCAACAAAATAAGCCGTTTGTGAGCCTGTTCCAGCAAAAAACTTCACATCATTTGCCGTGAACTGAGCTACACAAAAAGCATATAAAAACGTAGAGAATAATACGCTGAAAAACTTTCGCATTCTTTAATTATTTAACGATTAATTTTTCTGAGAAATGAGAATATTTATCTGTAATTTTTACCACATACACTCCTTGCAATAAAGAACTGATATCTATTCCGTTTTCATTATACGTACGTTCAAGAACCATTCTTCCATTAGCATCGTATACTTGAACTTTTCCTTGCTGAAGTCCTTTTACAAAGAATTTCTGGCTTGCCGGGTTTGGATAAATGCTTACCCTGGATGTTTTTTTATTTTCCTCTGTAGAGAGTGAAGCACTGCTGTATGCAATAATCTGGTTTGGCAAATAGGTTGTTGTAAAAGTATTGAGCAAATTACCTTGTAAATCGTAAGAATATACTTTTCCCGCAGCAATATATCCTTTAGGATCGGCAGCATAGATTTTATTATTTACAACATTAAATCCGTATGCGGTTCCGTATGAATTAACTGCCATTGGAGTAACAGCAATAGCATTTGTATTGAATGATGGGTTTGCAATAGGCGTTTTATAAATGGAAGCCTCATTCATATAATAAATGTTAGTACCATCTGTATCCATATAAGTTGGTTTGGTACCCACAGGAAATGTAAATGTTGAAACCGTTGCCTGAGCAGCAGTATCATATACTGTAAATATCCCAAAAGAGTTTGCTGTATAAGGGTTCCCTGAACTCATGATGTACAACAAATCATTTTTTTCGAAAATACTGTGCGGAGCATCGCCTACATTTACCTGAGACTCAACTGCATTTGTATTAAGATTAACAACATCCATAAAATGATTAAGACTAAATCCGCCTTTCAGCAAAACATACAGTTTATTATTTTTACTGAAGATTTTTTCTGCTCCAGCACCTACGGAAATACTGCTTTCGTAAGCATAATTATTCAGATTATATACTGCAACATAATCATCCGTTAAACTACTTGTTCCCCAATTGGTTACATACAACTTATTTCCACTGAATGCAATATATCTGGGATTATTTAAATTAGTTGTGATGGTTGTAACTAAAGAAAAATCAGATTTATTAATAACCTTAATGGTATTGGAAATATTTAAAACCACAAAAATTTTATCGCCAAAAATTTTAATGTCCTGAGCAGTATCTCCCAGCGTTGCATTGTTATTTTTGAGTTTAAAATAATTGTTGGTGATGACCGACTGGTTGTCGATAAACGAAATTTCAGCATTAGAGCTTCCCGCTCCGCCTTCATTAAGGACAAGAACTCCTTCGGTTTGTGCATTGGTCAACGAAAAGACAAATGCCAGAATAAGAAAATAGAATTTCTTCATGATATAATTGTATTAAAGTTTTACTCCCGAAACTTCGCTTTAGGGTACAAAACGCTCACGAAAAATTCTTTGCAGAAATTCTTTTCATACGCTTTTATTCCCGAAAGCTGAAATTAATCTAAGGCAGGTCTCCTGGCTTGCATATTATTATAACCTTCCCAAACTAGAGGTTCAGTGGTGTATTTATAATAATTTATATAGCTTACAGTTGCGGGTACAGCTCAAGATTTTTATACTTGATTCCCTATTAATGAACGCATCGGTTCAACCTTAAACTTTTACAAAGATATTATTTTTAATTTTTGATGTTTTTTAATACATCAGCATGGTTTTGAAGCTTATAGAATTAATTTCCAAAACATTTTATTGTTTAAAAAGGAAAATAAACATCATAAAATAGAATTTAACACAAATTTCATTATTTATAATCAGTCTTTTTCAATATTGAATATTTAAAACTTTCTTCACAATAAACTTTCATCATTTGTAGTATATTTGTATAAAATTTAAGTTCCCAACAAAATTCTTTTTCAGATATGATCATTGCAGCGATAGACATAGGAAGTAATGCAGCCAGACTATTAATAAATGAAGTAAAAATTCAGAATGGTAAGCCAGAATTTATTAAACTGAATCTTCTCAGAATTCCTTTAAGATTAGGGATGGATGTTTTCACTATCGGAAAAATTGGTGAGGAAAGAGAAAAAATGGTTATCGATTCTATGAAAATCTTCAGCGATCTGATGAAAGTCTACAAAGTTGAACATTACAGAGCTTGTGCTACAAGTGCAATGCGCGATGCAGATAACGGAAAAGAAATCATTGAACAGGTGAAACAGACTTCAGAAATCAGTATTGAAATTATTTCAGGAGACGAAGAAGCGACTTTAATTTACGAAAATCATGTTGCAGAAGGTTTAGACAAAGATTTCGCCTATCTTTATGTAGATGTTGGCGGTGGTTCTACCGAGCTTACCTTCTATGAAAACAATAAAATGATCTACGAAAAATCTTTCAATATAGGAACCATAAGATTACTGAACAATTTAGTTACAGAAAACAATTGGAAAGAAATGAAAGAGGAGATTAAGAAAAATATTGTAAGTAAAAAACCGATTGTAGCGATTGGATCCGGCGGAAACATCAACAAAGTTTTCTCTATGAGTAAAACAAAAGACGGAAAACCCATTTCTTCGGCACATCTTAAAAAGGTTTACAAAGAATTTAATGATCTTACGGTTGAAGAAAGAATGACGAAATACGGCTTTAGACAAGACAGAGCCGATGTTTTGGTTCCTGCACTGAAAATCTATAACAACATTATGAACTGGTCTGAAATTACCAAAATTTTTGTTCCTAAAATCTCTGTTGCAGATGGATTAATTCATCATATTTACAACCAGGTAAAAGCAACTAAATAATTCTCTTAATGAGAAGTATTCTATCATTAATTAACAAAAATTTAAAGTAGAAAAGGATTTTCAGGCGATTGTTAATTATCATTTAAAGCTAAATTAAAATACTCAAAAAGTATAACTTAATAATTCAAAATTATAAAAATCCGTTTTTCATTACTGAAAAACGGATTTTTAATGACTAAAATTTCAAGCTATTTCATAGAAGAATCCACTTTTTGGGCTTCTTTTAAATGTTTTTCCAAAGTAGGAAGTGTATTGGATGCGAAAGTCTTTAAAGAAGTATCTTTTCCTTCTGAAGACTGTTTTTTAAATGCATCAATATCCTTTTTATGATCGGAAACCATCATTTTGGCATAAGCTTTATCAAATTCTGCTCCCTTTTTCATTTTTAATTCATCGTACATTGCCTGCTGTTCGGTAGTCATTGCTGCAGGAAGGCTATAATTGTTTGCCGAAGCCCATTTCTTTAGCTCTTCTCCAGCCATTGTATGATCTTTTACAATCATAGCAGCCAAAGATTTCACAGCGGCACTCGAAGCATTGGCTTCTGCAAGTTTTCCGGTCATTACTTCCATCATACTTCCTGTTGATGCTGCATCTGCAAACATTTTGTCCTGAGAACTGAGCATTGTATTGTCTGTTCTCATATTGTCCGCAGTGGTAGCAGAATCGCTAAGAGTTGTAGGAGAATCTGATGTAGACATCGTTAAAGAATCTGAATTACTGCCGGCAATAGTAGTTTCTTTTTTGTTGCACGACACGATTGTAGCTACAGCTAACACTGTAAGAATTGAATTTTTCATAATGTTTGATTTGGTTTGTATATTTTGAATATGCCTTTTCAGTAACAATTACACTGCCAATTTATGTTTTTTGAATAAATAAATAATTATAATTCAATAGCGTCCTAAATAAAAAAATAAGAAGGAATTAAAGTAACTCAAAGTATCTTTGAGGTTGTACAACAAAAAAACCTTCTTATGGATTCAAAA
>NZ_JADQBD010000093.1:0-8152 GCF_017808115.1 Chryseobacterium sp. RR2-3-20
TATTGCTAAAATGCGGGATTGAAGGCTCTTGCGTTGAAAATTTTGTGAAATTTAGTCGCAAAAAATGTTTCCGCCTCCATTTTTTTATTAATTTAGTCAACGGAAAACATTTTTTGCTTCGTGCAGTTTTTAGTAGAAATTTTAGGTGTAAAAGCCCGCACTTCAGCAATACGTTTCCCGTTAGCAGAAATGATTTCCAAACAACCTGCCAAATTGACACAAATAATTCAGGGGCACACAAATTGAGTTATTCCTAAAGAATAATAATATTTATTGATATGCCGACACTTTTACAATCTATTCAATCTTTAATTGACAATATAACAGTTACAGATAAACAAGAAAAAAATATTTCATCTTCTGTAAACAATATCACATCTACTTTGGAAGATGATGAAACTCTTAATCTAAAAGAAACTTTTCTTAATGGTTCTTATGAAAGAGATACTATTATTCGCCCTTTGGACGACATTGACATTTTTGCAGTTTTAGATGAAGAAGGGTGGAAAGATGAATATGGCAACTTACCAAGTCCACAATCTGTTCTTTCCAAGATAAAAAATTTTCTTGACAAACAAAATGACTATAATGGTAAAGTCAAGCAAGACCGACCTTGTGTCACAGTAACTTTGAGTAATAAATCATTTGACATTTTACCAGCATTTGAATTTGGAGAAACTGGTTACCAAATCCCAAATTATGATTTAGCTTCTTGGACATTATCTTATCCCAAAACATTGACTGAGAGTTTAAATGAAGCACAACGGAATTACAACTATAAATTAAAAGACATTGTAAAAGTTATTAAATACTGGAACAGATTAAACGATAAAATTATTCCTTCTTATCACATTGAAGAAATCGCTATTAAAGTATTTTACTACGATACATTTTCTAATTTAGAAAAATCCATTAGAAAATGGTTTGATGAAGCCGAATATCATTTAGAATCTAACAAATTTAAATCAGAAAACGAGTTTGATAAATTCAAGAAAAAACTAGAAAAAACTAAAAATAAATTAAATGATGCTAAAGAACTTATAGATAATAAGAACGAAGCTGAAGCAAAAAAAATATGGAAAGAAATCTTCGAGAAGGAATTTCCAATTGTGGATGAGGAAGAAGCAAAAACTTTCTCAAAATCTTTAAGCGAAGGTTCATTAAAAATTGCTAGTTCTGGTTTACTATCTACGGCTACAGGTAAAACTGTTTCAGCTTCTAAAGGTTTTTTTGGAGATGTACATTAAAAAAGCAAAATATAACTCTCAAATTCAAATTTTTGCAATGAGACAAAAATACCCTCAATTTAAAAGTAAAATTGAGGGTAATTCTATAATTTTTACTGGAGATTTACAAGTAAAACCTGAATTTCCCAAATATAAGGTTTCAGTTGAATATAGAAATAGTTTATCTCCAATAGTCAAAATCCTAAGTCCACAATTAGTTGATAATCCACCACACGTTTATTCCGAAAAAAAACTATGTCTTTATCATCCCGATAATTTCAAATGGAAAAAAGAAAAGCTAATTTCAAATGAAATAATTGAATGGACATCAGCTTGGATTTATTTTTATGAAGTTTGGTTAGAAACAGGTAAATGGTATGGACCAGAAGCACCCCATAATATACAAAAGCAAGACTATGAATAAAAAAGTACCACATAAAATAAATTATGATACAACAGGGTTAATTTCTAATATCCAATTTTATTTGATAATTATTGGAACTATGCTATCATTTTCTACAATATTTAATCTTCAAGATTGTATTAAAAGTAATGTGGAGATAATAATATGCATAGTTTCTATCATCTACTTTATTTTTGAAATTATTTTTAATAATTTTTTTATAAAAGCAGAACAGAATAGAATTAATGATTTAATAGATAATAGTCTAAATTCTCAATTAGCTGACGAAAATTCCGAAAACTACTATACAAATGAAGAAGTAAAACAAAGTGTATATAAGCTTGGAGTTAATGGTTTTGAAAATGCATTTTTTACGAAAAACATATCAAGGAAAATGATAAAAAAACAATTACCTTTTTTCATTGCTGTTATATTAATTTACCTCATTTCTATATTTTTTGTGGAGAAAAAGATACTTGTAATTGTTTTTCAATTATTATTACCACTATATGTAATAAAAGACTTTGTACAATTAAACTCATTTAACTCAAAAGTTGAAACAATTTATGACTGTTATAAAAAAGTTTTTACTTCAACAAAAAAAGCGGACAGAGAGCCAATAATAATAAATAATATAATTTCTTATGAAAAATTGCTTTCATCATATAGTATTCAACTAGATTCAAAAATTTTCAATAAAATGAATGACAAATTGTCTATTGAATGGAAAGAATTAAAAATTAAATACAAATTATAATATCACTTCTGCTAACATAGTATTTGCAAAAGGCGGGGTTGAATATTTAATAGAACTATCAGTTGCATTTAGTCGCAAATTGCTTTTCATATTACTTTTTTTTGTAATTTGGTAATCTGAAAAAGCAATTTGCTTCGTTCAGGCGAAATTGAACTTTCAGTTAAATTTAGCCCGCCCTTCGCAAATACTTTTTCCGTTATCTGTAACCATATTTGAAGATTCCGCATAAAAAGAAATGAAGAAAATTTTAAAAAACACTTTGATAATAATTTTAATAATTTCAATTCTTGGAATTCTTTATTTTCTATCAAAATGGAATAGAATAAATATTGATAAAAATATTGGAAAATCTAAAGAAATTAAAAATCTAAATTCAAAAGTTTTTGACCATACTTTTTTAATATTTAACACTGTAAAAGTTAAAACTGATTTTGAAATTTCTGAAAATGTAAGCGATACTGTAACCTTTAACTTTAACGCAGGTAAAAGTCCAAAATCAAAAAACTTAGACTTTTTGACATTTAATAGCGGAGATGGATTTGCAGGAGTTAATATAAATGTATTGAAATATAAGAATTTCTTTTATACATCGGCGGAAACTTACACCGATGTTAAAAGGACATTTGATTTTTTGGAATCTGAAAGATATCAAATTAAAAAGCAAAAATTAACATTAAACAAATCTGAATTTAAAAAAGGTGATAGTATTTTTGGGAAAATTGAATTGCAAATAAAATTCAATCCCACGAATGAAATAATTAATTCAAAAGGATATTTTAGAAGTAAAATTGAATAATTATGGCTACAGATAACATAGTATTTGCAAAAGGCGGGGTTGAATTCATAATAGAACTACCCGATTCCTTTAGTCGCAATTTGCTTTTCATATTACTTTTTTTTGTAATTTGGTAATCTGAAAAAGCAATTTGCTTCGTTCGGTCGAAATTGAACCTTTCGGTTAAATTTAGCCCGCCCTTCGCAAATACTTTTTCCGTTGTGCGCAATATTAGAAGCGCGGTATCAAAAAGAAATTTCGGTCTGAAAAATCAAAATTTTGACCTGAATTAAACTTTCTAAAACTTACTAAAATCTGAAATTTTTTGCGCTGATCTTCCTAAATCCAGAAAAAAACTTTACGAAAAACTTACGGATTTGAGTATTAAAAATTGTGTTGAATTTTTCAAATTTGCGCTTAAAGGCGTGAATAAATTCTGCGTGAATACTTTTCCAAAATTCGTGAATAAAATTCTGAAAATCTTTGCGATTTCGTGCGTGAAAAAAATTGTCATGCTTGATTTTTAATTCTCTGACCTGAATTTAACGAGTTAAATCCAAGTCGCCGAACCGAAAATACTGCGCACAACATGGGTTTGGCAAAAGCGGGGCGGAGAGTTATCATTTAGAAGACTTCAGCACTTTTCGCCGCAAAAAACCTTTTCGTTTTTTTATTTTTTGTAATTTTGAAAAAACGAAAATGGTTTTTGCTCGGTTCGGGTTTAGTTGGAATTTCCGTCTATCTTATCCCCGCCTTCGCCAAGCCCTTTCCCGTTATGTGATATGGCATCAAAAATCACGCTCCGAAATAAACTCCACGATTTTGAGTGAATAAAAAAGAAACTGAATCCAGACCAAAAATGCGTGAAAACAAGGTCTGAATTCATTTTCAAACTTGACTGACTGAATAAAATTCGGACTTGACTTAAAATACTGATTTCTGACACCATATCACTAACGGAAAATGTGCGTGAAAACAATTTAACGCGTCAAAATAACTCTGCGGAATAAATTCTGTGTGAAAAAACTTCCTGAAAATAAAAATTCTGACTGAAAATCCTACGCAAAATCTTTCCGAAAAAATTTTTGAATTTTAGCGTTCTGAAATTTTAACTGTGTGAATAAATTCGCGATTGACTTTTAAAAATAACGCTGAATTTTAAAAACCTTGCTGAATGGAACTTCTGAAAACTGAATCTAACTGAATAAAAAATTATGGAAAATTGCCACATCACATAACATCGTATTGCTAAAATGCGGGATTGAAGGCTCTTGCGTTGAAAATTTTTTGAAATTTAGTCGCAAAAAATGTTTCCGCCTCCATTTTTTTATTAATTTAGTCAGCGGAAAACATTTTTTGCTTCGTGCAGTTTTTAGTAGAAATTTCAGGTGTAAAAGCCCGCACTTCAGCAATACGTTTCCCGTTATGTGATATGGCATCAAAAATCACGCTCCGAAATAAATTCCACGATTTTGAGTGATTAAATAGAAACTGAATCCAGACCGAAATATGCGTGAAAACAAGGTCTGAATTCAATTTCTGCTTGACTGACTGAATAAATTACGGACTTGACTTAAAAAACTGATTTCTGACACCACATCACTAACGGAATCTCTGCGTGAAATAAAATTTAACGCCTTAAATTTACGCGGTTGAATAAAAAAAATTCTGCGTGAAAATAACTTTCTGAAACAAAAAAACGCTGACAAAAATTCGCGCGCAAAACCTTTCCGAAAAAAGTTCTGAATTTTAACGTTCTGAATATTATTCGTGTCTGACTTCACAAACTTGACGCTGAATTTTAAAATGTTGCTGACTAAAAATACCGTTGAAACTGAATCTAACTGACCAATTACTGCGAAATTGCCACATCACATAACATCGGTTTTGCAAAAGCGGGGTTGAAGTTCCCTTGCGTTGAAGATTTTCGCAATTTTCGCCGCAAAAAACCATTTCGTTTTTTTTATTTTTTGTAATTTTGAAAAAACGAAAATGGTTTTTGCTAAGTTCAGTTTTTAGTTGAACTTTTCGGGTGTAAAAGCCCCGCCTTCGCAAAGCCGTTTCCCGTTATGTGATATGGCATCAAAAATCACGCTCCGAAATAAACTCCACGATTTTGAATGAATAAAAAAGAAACTGAATCCAGACCAAAAATGCGTGAAAACAAGGTCTGAATTCATTTTCTGCTTTACTGACTGAATAAATTGCGGACTTGACTTAAAAAAACTGATTTCTGACACCATATCACTAATGGAAAATGTGCATGAAAACAATTTAACGCGTCAAAATCACTCTGCTGAAAAAATTCTGACTGAAAATCCTACGCAAAATCTTTCCGAAAAAATTTTTGAATTTTAGCGTTCTGAAATTTTAACTGTGTGAATAAATTCGCGCTTGAATTTTAAAAATAACGCTGAATTTTAAAAACTTTGCTGAATGAAACTTCTGAAAACTGAATCTAACTGAATAAAAAATTATGGAAAATTGCCACATCACATAACATCGTATTGCTAAAATGCGGGATTGAAGGCTCTTGCGTTGAAAATTTTGTGAAATTTAGTCGCAAAAAATGTTTCCGCCTCCATTTTTTTATTAATTTAGTCAGCGGAAAACATTTTTTGCTTCGTGCAGTTTTTAGTAGAAATTTTAGGTGTAAAAGCCCGCACTTCAGCAATACGTTTCCCGTTGTGCGCAATATTAGAAGCGCGGTATCAAAAAGAAATTTCGGTCTGAAAAATCAAAATTTTGACCTGAATTTAAACTTCTAAAACTGACTGAAATCTGAAATTCTTTGCGCTGATTTTCCTAAATCCAGAAAAAATCTTTACGAAAAACTTACGTATTTGAGTATAAAAATTGTGCTTGACTTTTACAAATTTTGAGCTTAACGGCGTGAATAAATTCTGCGTGAATAATTTTCCGAAATTCGTGAATAAAATTCTGAAAATCTTTGCGATTTCGTGCGTGAAAAAAATTGTCGTGCTTGATTTTTAATTCTCTGACCTGAATTTAACGAGTTAAATCCAAGTCGCCGAACTAAAAATACTGCGCACAACATGGGTTTGGCAAAAGCGGGGCGGAGAGTTTTCATTTAGAAGATTTCAGCACTTTTAGCCGCAAAAAACCTTTTCGTTTTTTTATTTTTTGTAATTTTGAAAAAACGAAAATGGTTTTTGCTAAGTTCGGGTTTAGTTGGTAGTTTTGTCATTCTTAGCCCCGCCTTCGCCAAGCCCTTTTCCGTTAGCAGAAATTTTATAAAAAATACCGTCAAATATGTCAAAATACTACAAAATCACAGCATTTATTTTAATGTCATTTTTAGCAAATTCCTTACAAGGTCAAAACTGTAAATATAAAAGGAATGAAGTGGATGAATTCACTAAAAAGAAAATTCTAGAAACTCCCGACAATTATTTATCTGCAACTTTTTCAGACTTTACAAAAGCAAAAGCAAGAAAAATTAATGATATTAGAATTTTAGATGTTTTTTACTCACATTTGGGAAAAACATTTAGCATTGTTCCAAATTCAGAATTTATGCTTTTGGATAAAAATGGAGAGGTTATTTCGCTAAAGGCAGAAAAATATGATATTTCAAATGCAAATGTTAGCAAAATAGCAACTACAAACACTGTAAATCTCTCTTTTCCGCTTGACGAAGAAACTTACAAAAAATTAGTTGCTTCGGAAATTGTTAAAGTTAGAGTTAATACTAATAGCGGTTATGTTGATATGCCTGTTAAAGAAAATTATTGGAAAAAAGTTCAAGGATTTCTAAAGTGTATTGAATAAAAACAATGAAAATAAAAAAAACTTCTGCTAACATGGGTTTTGCAAGATGCGGGGTTGAAGGAAATCTCAGAAAGTTTTCAGAAAATACCCGCAAAAAACTTTTCCATTTTTTAGTTTTTTCGTAATTTTAAAAAATGGAAAAAGTTTTTGCTAGAGATTGGTTCTCCTCCCGACTTTCAGTTTGCAGTAGCCCGCACCTCGCAAAGCCCCTTTCCGTTAGCAGAAATTTTATAAAAGCTGCGTGACAAATTGTTTTCATAGTTTAATTGGTAAAACGAGGAGTCTTTTTAAAATTTTTAATTCTATATAAAGAATAAAAAATATTGACAAGCAAACTCCATTTGTAGGTTCGAATCCTGCTGAAAACACAAACAAAGTATAAATGAGTAATTTCAATAATCTTCAACGTAAATTATCCGAAGGATTATACGCTTGGATGCTTTATGAATTTAGTTGTAACAAAGCATATGTTTTCAATGAAAAGTATATTTCTTATCCCATCTCAAATATTTTGTCTAACAATCTCAATAAAGATCAAAATGTACTTACTGAACAAAATCACCCTTTAAAAAATGATTCAAAAGGGCGTCCAATTCAAGTTGACTTTGTAATTGCGGACAAATACAAAAAACCCATCAATTGGGAAATAGCAATTGAAACAAAATGGATTGGAAGTACTGAAATCAAATTTGTTGATGTATTATGGGACTTAGTTAGACTTCAAAATTTGTTTACAATTTATCCAAATATTAAATGCTATTTCATAATTGCAGGAAATAAAAATAAAATTGACAAATTTTGGAATGACTGTAATAAAGGAGCAACAAAAAGGATTGTTTGGGAAACAAGTAAAGGGACATATTTTAAACTTAGCAATTTAAAAATAACAGCAAAAAAAAATATTAATGAATTGATTAGTGCATATCCAAAATTTAATCTCTATTCAAAAATAAGTTGTGGAATATCATATAAATACCCTATCAATGACAAGTACAATATGACATTTGGAACATTTCTTATTGAAGTCAAAAATCCAAATATTACGCATAAAATATTATCTCTTTAAAAAAACTTCTGCTAACATAGTATTTGCAAAAGGCGTGTAATCTTCCCATATTTAGGCACACTCAAAAATAGAGTTTTTTGTTAATATTGTTTTGTTGTTGTTGTAAAAATTTCGTTGGAATGTGGGAAAATCT
>NZ_JADQBD010000094.1:0-8023 GCF_017808115.1 Chryseobacterium sp. RR2-3-20
AGGTATAGTTCTAAAAACTAACAAAGCCCATAGTTCACCTCTGCTCTCCTTTGAATAAATTTAACTATTTTTACAGAAAACAAAGTAAAGGCAAAGCCCCTTTCCGTTGTACGCAATATTCACAAAACTCGTTCTGAAATAATTTTCGGGAATTTCACTGAAAAAAAATTCTGAATAAAAAATTGGTTTGAATTTTAGATTTTTAAATTTCTTGCATTTCTAAATTTTGTTGAAAAAACGGTCTTGACTTTTACAACTTTGCGAATAAAATTTGCGTGAAAAAATTCAACTAACGGTTCTAACTTTTACAACTTCGCGAATAAAATTTGATTGAAAAAAATTCAAATGACGAATCCGACTTTTACTAATTTGCGAATAAAACTGACTGAAAAAATTCAAATAACGGTTCTGACTTTTACAAACTTTGTGAATAAAATTTGCGTGAAAAAAATTGAATAACGGTTCTGATTTTTACAAACTTTGTGAATATAATTTGCTTGAAAATAGTTGTCGTACTTGAATTTTTACTTCTCTGAATCGAATTTAACGGTGTTAAATCCAATTCGCCGAACCAAAAATACTGCGTACAACATTGTATTGGCAAAATGCGGGATTGAAGTTTTAATTGAAAATTTAATTGTATTTCGTCGCAAAAAACTTTTTCCTTTTACTATTTTTTGTATTTTAGCAAAAGGAAAAAAGTTTTTGCTTTTTGTAGTTTAAGTTGAACATTTTCAGCGTTTTAGCCCGCACTTCGCCAATACTTTTTCCGTTATGTGCCATTTTATCGAAACGCTCCAAACAACGACAAACGAACAGTAAAAGAAAATAATTTTGCATATTATATGTTTACTTATTATATTTGCACCGACAATTTCGTCAAACAAAATATTTTAAAATGTGGACAACAGAAATAAGTCGTAAAACGACAGCAACAAAAGAGCAAATTTGGAAACTTTGGACAGACGTGCCTAATTGGAATGTTTGGGACAAAGAAGTTGAAACCTCTAAGCTTTTTGGACAATTTCAAAAAGAAACAAAAGGTATTTTAAAACCAACAGGCGGACCAAAAGCAAAATTTGAAATTACCGAACTAACTAACTTGAAGTCTTTTACAAGTAGAAGTTTTTTACCTCTTTGCAAAATGGACTTTATCCATACAATGACAGAAACCAAAGACGGACTTGAAATTACACATAAAGTTGTAATGACAGGTTTTATGACTTTTTTATTTTCAAAAGTAATTGGTAGTAAAATTATAGTTGGACTTCCAATTGCAGTTGAGAAACTAATTGAACTTGCAGAAAAAAACTAAACCAAAATGGCAAAGACAGATTTTAGTTTTGACAAGTTCGAAGAAAGCACAGGATTTTTATTATGGCAAGTAACAAACTTATGGCAACGAGAAATTAAAAAAGCATTAGAAAAATACGAATTGACACATTCGCAATTTGTGTTACTTGCAAGCATTCATTGGCTGACATTAGACAAACAAAACGTAACACAAATTTTGTTATCCAACCATACCAAAATTGACCCAATGACGACTTCAACAGTTTTGAGAACCCTACAAACAAAAGGGCTTATAAAACGACAAGAACACGAAACGGATACAAGAGCAAAAACAGTTGGGCTTACAGAAATTGGACTTAAAAATATTAAACAAGCAATTAAGACAGTTGAACAATTTGACAGACAATTTTTCGGCTCACTTGACAATGAAACAGAGGATTTTAACAACAAATTGACGACACTACTTGACAACAAAAACGGCACATAACATCATATTTGCAAAAACGGGGGTTTCGTGCTTCTATGAAAGTTTAGTGCAAGGCTCAAATTCAGTTTTTCAAATAAACATTTGTGCTAAAAATCCCCGCCTTCGCAAATATGAGAACCGTTATGTGATATGGCATCAAAAATCACGCTCCGAAATAAACTCCACGATTTTGAGTGAATAAAAAAGAAACTGAATCCAGACCAAAAATGCGTGAAAACAAGGTCTGAATTCATTTTCAAACTTGACTGACTGAATAAAATTCGGACTTGACTTAAAAAACTGATTTCTGACACCATATCACTAACGGAAAATGTGCGTGAAAACAATTTAACGCGTCAAAATCACTCTGGTGAAAAAATTCTGAATGAAAATCCTACGCAAAATCTTTCCGAAAAAATTTTTGAATTTTAGCGTTCTGAAATTTTAACTGTGTGAATAAATTCGCGATTGACTTTTAAAAATAACGCTGAATTTTAAAAACTTTGCTGAATGAAACTTCTGAAAACTGAATCTAACTGAATAAAAAATTATGGAAAATTGCCACATCACATAACATCGTATTGCTAAAATGCGGGACTGAAGGCTCTTGCGTTGAAAATTTTGTGAAATTTAGTCGCAAAAAATGTTTCCGCCTCCATTTTTTTATTAATTTAGTCAGCGGAAAACATTTTTTGCTTCGTGCAGTTTTTAGTAGAAATTTCAGGTGTAAAAGCCCGCACTTCGCCAAGCCCTTTCCCGTTATCGGTCAGGCAAAACTGTGACACCGAGAAAACGAGGCACAAAAAAATAAAATAAAAATGAATCAGAGATTAAACAATGCTAAAACGACTTGCAATACTAAATTCAGACATTTACTCAAAAGCTGACATTGAGTTAGACGACTGTGATTCATTACAAATAGTTGGACCAAATAATATTGGAAAAAGTACGCTGATTTATGCTTTGAATTTCCTTTATATTATTGACGGAAAGCAAATGACTTTTAGTGGTAATAGAACGGGCGACAAAACTACGATTAACCATTACTTTCCCTCAATCAATTCAAGTTATATAGTTTTTGAAATCTTCAAAAAGAGATATTACTCTATTTTGGTCAAGAAAAACGCAGAAGGCGGTTTAGATTATTATAAAATTGATAGCGACTACAAAGAAGAACAATATTTTGTACAAACATCGGAAGGACAAAAATTAAAGAAATTTGATGCTTTGCTTGCCGACCTTTCTTCGTCAGGTGTAGAATATAATAAATACTCAAACAGACGAGACCTTTTCAATTTTGTTTATCAAAAAGGAAAGAAAAACAACGGTGTTGTTTGGCTAAATGAAGGAGCTTCACAAGACCAAAGAGAAATAAGCAACAACTTTTCTAAAATTTATCGTTATCTGATAAATTCAAAACTTATTGACAACAAGACATTAAAGGAATCTTTGATTATCGCTGACAACAAAGAAAATGAACAAGTTGAATTTTCCAAGAAAAACCAAAAGGACATTCAAACTCTTTTGAAGCACAATCGAGAAATCAAAGTAATTAGAAGTATTCAAAAAAGTTTTTCAGACTTTAAGGAATTAGTAAACCAATACAAAGCTAAAAATCAAATATTATCTGAAATTGTATTCGCCTTTGACAAACTCTATTCTTCTGTAAATATTGACATCAACACAAGGCTTTTAGAGAAAAAGAATGAACGAGATAAAAACAGAACACAATTAAGCGAAAATTTAATCCCGAAACAAAACAATCTAAATCAAACTATTGGAAAGTTAGAAGCAACCATTTCTCAAAAAGGTTCAGCAAAAGAATCCCTTGCAGAAAAAATTCGAAATATAAAATCGTATGAGGGAATTGACTTTTTAAAACAGTCATTCAGCAATTTAGACACACAAAGAAAAGACATCGAAAGCCGATTAACTCAAATTGAAAACCAAAACCTAAACAGTCGAGATTTAGAAAACAAAATTTCTAAATTCAATCAAGAAATTTCAAAACTTGAGGGACAAATTGAAACTTACTCAAATTTGCTCATTCATCAGATAAGCAAAAATGGGAAATACAAAGAATTGCTAAATGCAATTCTTTCCGATTCCATTACTGCACTTCCGAAAGAAAATATTCAATTGGGGATTGAAAATCTATCTGATATAATGAAAATATTTGACGGAGCAATTACAATTCCGAAAGATTTTAAAGGAAAACCAATTCCGTCTATTGATGACTTAAAACTACAACGAGAAACTGCAATAAAGGAGAAAACAAGTAACGAAAAACTCTTGCCGATAGCAAAAGATTTAGAAAAATACCGTAATGAACTTTCTTCTGTTCAAACAAAAATTAAAGAAACTGAAAAGAAAATTGAGGAACTTAATTCGTTACCCGAACTTGAAAAAAATCTTGCAGTATTAGAAGAAGAACTAAAAAATCTTTTTCAAGAAAGAGATAATACAGAAAAAGAATTAAAACAAACAACGGAACTAATTGCTAAAATAAATGAAGCTATAAATATTCTTTCGGAAGACATCAATAAGGCAGAAAATCGCATTAAAGAAATTCAAAGTTGGAAAGTAAAAGTTGAGCAATCGGGAATAATTCCAATTGATTATCAAACAAACGAAATACTTGATAACCTTTTCAAAAATTTTGAAAGAAATTCTACCGAGCGGGAAAGTATCAAAAACAACAAAGAACGATTATTTGAAAATCTGAAAACAAAAACGGAAAAAAGTTTTGCTTCGGAAGATGAGTTTATCAAATATCTTGATTCCGAACTTGCAACGCTTGACGATAAGCAAAAAAGTATTGACGCTTTATTGAAAAATATTTCAACTCAATTTTCAATTCCGTGCAAAACACTTCACTCAAAATTTCAAGAGTTTGAAGCGTTCATCAACAATCAATTCAATTCTAAAATCAAAAAAATTAAAATCTCCGATATTGATTCTTTGAGTATTGAAATTATTCCGAACGAAAATCTAATCAAAGATTTGAAGAAGATAATGGATATTAGAGATTTAACTTCTGAACTTATTTTTGACGACCAATCGGAAAACCTCAATATACTGAACAGATATTTGGATAACCAATCTGTAATTGATTTTAATAACCTTTTTGACATCAAATTACATCTTGACAAAAAAGGACAACACAAAGTTGTTGATTTAAGAAATCAAATTGAATCGGACGGAACAGATAAAATGATTAGAATGGTAATCATTATGTCAATTATCCACCAAATTGTAATCAATGATGAAGAAAACAAAATTGTGATTTTTGTTGATGAAATCGGAACAATTGACGAAGCGAACAGAATTGAAATTTTGAATTTCTGTAAGGAAAATAATTTTGTTCCAATATCAGCCGCTCCGTTGCACCCTTATGATGGATTTGACAAATATTACTTGGTGAGAAGAAGCAAAGGAAAAATAGTTTTGAGTAAAAATAGCGGAAATGTAATTTATCGTAAATCGAAAATAAAGTGAACCAAACAGATTTCAGAACATACAAGAAATTAAAAGAGGATTCTTTTCTTACAGAAAAAGCAATCCCTAAAACTGTTTTGAATTCCCACCATTTCAAAGGATTGGTTTCTTCTTTAATTCTTGAAAAAACAAAATCAGGCAGGGGTTTCCGATATGAAATAAGAAAGTCAACTGAATTTGAAAGTTTTTTTATAACGCATTTTCCCGAAGATATTGAAGTTAAAGACAAATCAGATAATGTTAGAAAATTTAGAAACTCTAAAATTCAAAAAACAGTTTCAAAGCCAATTTTTATGCTTCGAGGTTTTTATATAATTAAAGTAAATGACAACGAAATAAACTTAGAGGATTATACCAACAAATTTCAACTATTTGCTTGTAACGCAGATAAAATTGAAGCAAAAAAAATTTGCATTGTTGAGAATTTAGACACGTTTTTAGTAGCAGAAAAGTTGTTAGGTAAAAACTTTATGTTTCTTCATAAATATGGACGAATAGGAAAAGATTCTCTTGGTAGTCTTGTTACAAATCAGTTACTTGTTTTTGTTGATTACGACTTTAACGGACTTGAAGAATTTTTGAGAATTAAAGAAGTTTTTGAATTTGCTCAATTATACATTCCTCAAAACTATGATGAATTATTTCAAAAATATTCTCAAAGTCTTAAAGGAAATAAATCTGAAATGACAAACAGAATTAAACAAAGTTCAGACAATAATGTAATTAAAATTAGAGAAAGTATAATACGGAACAACCGATTTTTAGAACAACAGTATTGGAAATATGATTAAGTCCGAACCAAAATCAATATTGCAGTTTATGGCAAATCATTATGATTTGCTACGAGACCTTTTTGACATACAGGTTAAGAACGATATCATAACAAAAGAATCTTTAATTATCTGTTTAGAAAATTACGACAAGAACATTCGGGAACAACTAACAGAATATCAAATTTTGGTTGAGCAAAATGACGACTTTGCTTTTAACGAGCCTTATTTTGTTCTTTTTGAATTTATACATCAAAAATTCAAGCCACTGTTACCCGAAGAAATTGAACATTTCGGTCAAGCAATCAGAACTTTATTTCTAAAAATAAAAGAAGGGATAAATGACGATAAGAATATTTTACTGGAAAGAATTGAAGCACTATCCAATCAAATTAAAAAGTTCACAAATGCAGTTGTAAACAACACCAAAAGTTTATTGACAGAATCAAAAGAGCTGAAAGCAAACAATAAGAAAATTGACTACCAAGAGAAAATCCATAAAGCAAGGTATTTAATCGAAAATTACATTTCGCCACTCAATACGATTTTAGACGTAAATCATAGTCAATCCATTTACAATGAATTACTGAATGTTTCGCAATTTACTAACGTAAAACGATTTGATTATGCAGATGAAAGTATAAGGCGAGAGTTTGAAAAATTGTATCACTTACTTCGTCAAGTTGCCAAAGATTTGAATTTACAATCTGTAACGCTTACGAATGAATTATTGCCTTTAATTGAACGAATAAAAACAGAAAGTCAATATTTAAGTGGGTTTCATTACTATTTAACCAATGGGAATTGTTACAAAGAAATTGAACCGCCACGCATTTTCGTTTCTACTCGTGATAATATCTACAACAAATTTGTGTATGAAAATACAAAAGAATACTTTGACCAATTTCAATACGAAGAAGACATAATTGTTATTGAAGATTCTGAACAAACAAATGATTGGCTTTTTGACAAGTCAAAGTATAAAGAAACATTGAATCAAAAATTGCCCATTGATGATTTCTTCAAATGGTGTGAAAACTCGATCAAAGAAGAAAACGAGGATTTTTCTTTTGACAACTTTTTTATGGTAACTAGTTTACTTTTTGAGGAAGATTATAAAGTTTCAGTAAGCCAAGACGGAAAGAATATTTCTGTTTCTAACGAAAATTCTGAACTAATTATGCCAAAACTAACAATAAAAAAACAAGAAGATGTATCCAGATAAACATAAGGAAATAGTAACCTCTCTAATGGAAGGCAAGTTTATTACGGTTGAAGATTTATCGTATGAAACAATCAAGAAAAACGAAGATTTTTATATCACGTTTTTTGAAAAATCGTTTGGTTTTGAACTTATCGGAAATCAGGATTTTTACTATCTTGTTTCAACCGACACAAACGAAAATACATCAAGAGATATTTCAATTTTCTTTTCGGTTTTATGTTACGAACTTGACAAAGACGGAAAGAACTTTTTAGAAGAACTTAATTATTCTGAATTTCACATTGACGAGATAATTGAATATTTCAAAAATTCTTCGTGGACAGATGTTATCAAAGTCAATAAACAACTAAACAATGACGAAAATTTAAAACGCCTTATCGGAACTATGGCAAAGCGAAATATTGCTGTAAAACAAGGCAACGACAGATATTCATTTACCAAAGCACACAAATTGTTTATTGACTTTGTAAAAGACTTGATTAAAGATGATAAAGACGAAACGACAATATAACCAAAACTGCCCGAACCGATAACAGCAGTTTGGCAAAATGGCGGGTTCAGTGCTAAATTCAACGGCAGTTCTTGGATTAAAATTTTGTGCAAAACTGAACATTTGTGCTTCGATTTCCCGCCACTTCGCCAAGCCCTTTCCCGTTATATGCAACCCAATAAAATGCATATTCCTGAAATAGGTTGACAAAAAATTCATTAAATATTGTCAAACTATGGAACAAGAAAAATTCAATAGGTGTCCAAAATATACCTATCAAA
>NZ_JADQBD010000095.1:0-7909 GCF_017808115.1 Chryseobacterium sp. RR2-3-20
ACTTCAGAATGCAGCTTCGAGGCGTTAAAGACAAAGCATTTTTCCTTTTCAGATTATCCAAAATTTTTGCCTAGTCCCCAACTTTTGTTACTGATCCCCTAGTCCCCAACTTTTGTTACTGATCCTAAATCTCCTACAACCACCATGAACAAAGGAAAGTTACAAAAATAAAAAAAGTCTCCTAATAAATTAGAAGACTTTTTGTGGGTCCTGAGGGATTCGAACCCCCGACCCTCTGGGTGTAAACCAGATGCTCTGAACCAACTGAGCTAAGAACCCGAATTTTTTTGAAAGGTTTCGTTTCCTTTTCTGTGGGTCCTGAGGGATTCGAACCCCCGACCCTCTGGGTGTAAACCAGATGCTCTGAACCAACTGAGCTAAGAACCCTCTTTATCGCTGCTTCCTCGATTAGAGTGGTGCAAATATACGACTTATTTAGAAATCTCCAAATTTTTTTCTAAAAATTCTCCTACAACAAAATTACTTCCTCCGATAAAAATCATTTCATCATCTTTACATTCCTGTTTTGCAGAAAGATAAGCTTCTTGTACCAAATCGAAAATTTTATAATTAATTTTTGCTTTTTGTAATAAATCTTCATAATCTTCAGGGTGTCGACCACGATGAATAGAAGGTTTTGCAAAATAAAATTTAGAATTATCGGGAAGAATCCCCATCACTTCATCAATTTTCTTATCATTAACAAAGCCTAAAATAATATGCTTATCCTTATTAATAGAATTTAATTGAGAAAAAACATATTCTAAACCAGCCTGATTATGCCCCGTATCACAAATCGTTAAAGGGTTCTTAGAATATTCAAACCAACGACCTATAAAACCCGTATTTTCATGAACTTTCAACAAGCCTTTCTCTATATTTTCTTCAGAAATATTAACATTTAACTGCTTCAATTGCTCAACCAAACCCAAAACAACGCGAATGTTTTTCTTTTGATAATCTCCTTTTAAATCGGACATCAATAAAGTTTCTATTTTGGTGGCATCTATCAATTGGGAATGTTCTTTTTCAGCTTTAGCTTTAATAATGTTTTTTACCACCATATTTTCATCTCCGGAAACCACCGGAATTTCCGGCTTAATAATCCCAGCTTTTTCCGCCGCAATTTCTTCAATGGTATCTCCCAGAATATTCTGATGATCCAACTGAACATTCGTAATTGCACAAACCAGCGGCGTAATGATATTGGTAGAATCTAGTCTTCCTCCCAAACCAACTTCAATAATAGCAAAATCTACCTTCTTCCGAAAAAAATATTCGAATGCCATAATGGTTGTAAATTCAAAAAAAGATGGTCGGATATCTTGCGGAAGATTTTTCAATTTTAAAATAAAATCATAGACAAATTGTTTATCGCAGTTTTTTCCATTTACTTTAATCCTTTCTGTAAAATCTATAAGGTGAGGAGAATTGTACAACCCAACGTTGTAACCCGATTCCTGAAGAACAGAAGCCAGCATATTGCTTGTAGAACCTTTACCGTTGGTTCCTCCAATATGAATACAGCGGATTTTTTCTTGTGGATTTCCAAAAAAACTACAGAGTTTTTTTATATTATCTAAGCCTGGCTTATACGCTTTTTCACCTTCAATCTGATAATTGGGAGCCTGCACAAAAAGCCATTCTACTGCCTCTTTATAGTCTAGATTTGTCATACCGCAAAATTCTAAAATCTTTTATAATTCTTGCACAAAATTTTTTGTTTTTTGTAACTTTTTAGCAATCTCTTCGTCTAATGCAGAAAAAGCAGCTACCCCAGCTTAGAATAGCTTAGGTAATATTTGAAAAGAATAAACATTTCACCATGAAAAAAGTTTTGACGATTGTTTTAGGATTAACCTTTGTAGGATTTAATGCACAGGAAAAGTGGTCTCTGAAAGAATGTGTAGATTATGCCGTAAAGCACAATTTACAGGTAATTCAAAACGAATATTCAAAACAAATGCAGGATTCTAATCTTAAAATTGCACAGAAAAACTACCTTCCTTCCGTAAATGCCAATATGGGCAATAATGTAAGTTTTGGACAGGCTTCTTTAGGAACAGGAAGTATCCGGAACGACAGATTCAGCAACAATGCCAACATTGGAGCAGATATTTTAATTTACAATAACGGACGGCTTGAAAAAAATATCAGGAAAACCCAGTTTGATGTTGAAGCCAGCCAATACGATATTGAAACTGTAAAAAATGATATTTCACTTCAAATTGCACGACAATATCTTACAACTTTACTGAATAAAGAAATCGTTAAAATAGCCCAAAGTGCGACAGAAAATGCTAAAAAGCAATTCGACAGAGCAAAAATTACTACTGAAGTAGGAACTACAGCAAAAACGATTGAAGCAGAAGCAGAAGCAGCTTGGGCAAGAGAAAAACAAAATCTTAAAACCGCAGAAATTAACGTAAACCGAAGCCTTTTTGCATTAGCACAACTCCTTCAGCTTAAAGAACATAAAGACTTTGATGTGGAGGATGTAGAAATTTCAGAAACCTTAAGTCCACAGCTAATTTCCGTGGGTGATGTTCTGGAAACAGCATACGAAACTCAGCCTCAGGTAAAAGCAGCTCAAAGCAGAATAAAATCTGCTGAAGCACAGACAGAAGTTTCTAAAACAGCTTTTTGGCCCACTCTTACCGCCAATGTGGGAATCGGAACATTTTATAACAATTTACTGAACACCAATAATGTAGGAAATGAATTTTTCTATGTGAAAGAAGCAAGTTTCTTCCAGCAGTATAAAGATAATTTCGGACAGCAAGGCGGAATAAGCTTAAACATTCCTATTTTCAATAAAGGAATAACAAAACTACAGGTAGAACAATCAAGAATCAATGAATTTATTGCAAAAAATTCCTTAGAGCAACAAAAACAGGCTGTACGACAAAATGTACAGCAGGCTCAGTTTGATGTAGATGCCAATTACGAGATTTATCTTGCAGCAGTAGAAACAGAGAAAAGTACAAAACTGGCAATGGATTTTGCAGATAAAAGCTTTGCGGCAGGACGCACAACCATTTACGATTTAAATATTGCGAGAAATAATTATGCAAATGCTCAAGGTTCTGTGGAGCAGGCAAAATACAATTATGTTTTCAGTCTTAAGTTATTGAATTTCTATGCAGGAATTCCATTAAGTTTGTAGAATGTCTATTCAGTCTTTACAAAATTATTTACCCGAAAATACGCTTCCATATTTAAAAAACTGGTTTTCAAACCATTATATCCATATCAAAATAACTAAAAACAGAGAATCTAAACTTGGAGATTACAGAAAACTGAGGGATAATTCTCATGAAATAAGTTTGAATTCCACGCTTTCGCCACAACTTTTCTTTTTCGTTTTAACTCACGAATTAGCCCATCTCCTTGCGTTTGAAAAATATGGAAGGAAAATTGCTCCACACGGTGCAGAATGGAAACACACCTTCAGAAATATGCTTTTAGAAAGTATTGAGGTTTACGAAGAAAATTTAAAGCCTATTATCATCAACTTCTCCCGTTCTCCAAAAGCCAACTTTATGGCGAGCCCGGATTTGGTAAAATATTTTGAAATCAGAAATCAAGATGATGGCTCAGAATACATCCATGAGCTGAAAAACGGAGATCAGTTTATCTACAGAAACGAAAAATACGTTCTTCAAAGTCTTATTAAAAAAAACTATCTTTGTATACATCTGGCTAGTGGAAGAAAATATTCTTTCAAGCCATTAGCAAGAGTGATAAAATGCAGTTAAAAATGTCAAAATCAGATCAATACTGCGTGATTATGGCAGGAGGAATCGGCAGCAGATTCTGGCCATTAAGCACACAGAAATTCCCTAAACAATTTCAGGATATTCTTGGAACTGGTCGTACGATGATTCAGCAGACTTACGACAGAATCAGTAAGATTATTCCCAATGAAAATATTTTTATAATCACCAATAAAGAATATATTGCCCTTTCTCATCAGCAACTTCCAGAAGTTCCTTTGCAGAATATTGTAGGAGAACCTTTAATGAAAAACACTTCTGCGTGCAATCTTTATATGACGAATAAAATTGCAGAAGTAAATCCCGATGCTACCATGATCGTTTTACCTGCGGATCATCTTATTTTGAAAGAAGATATATTTCTCGAAAAGGTAAAAATTGCTCTTGAAATTGCTTCAGATAATGATTATCTTTTAACATTAGGAATTACCCCTACAAGACCAGATACTGGATATGGATATATTCAGTTTGTTGAAAAAAAGAATTCTGAATATTACAAAGTGAAAACATTTACAGAAAAGCCCATGCTGGAACTGGCAAAAACTTTTTTGGAAAGCGGAGACTTTTTATGGAATGCCGGAATTTTTGTCTGGAATGTAAAATCTATCCGTAAAGCTTTTGAAATTTTTCTTCCCGAAATGACTCAGCAGTTTATCGCCTGCGAGTACAATGCAGAAAGTGAAGAAAACTGTATTGAACTGATTTATCCTAAAATACAGAAAGTCTCTATTGATAATGGCATTTTAGAAAAAGCAAAAAATGTATATGTGATTCCGGCAGACTTGGGATGGAGCGATTTGGGAACATGGAATTCTATTTTTGAACATAGCGAAAAAGACGAACACAACAATTCGGTGAATATCAAAACAGCCCTTACCTACGATTCTACGGGAAATATTATTCATGCTAAAAGCAATAAAGCGGTTGTAATTGACGGGTTACAAGATTTTATCATTGTAGATACAGATAAAGTTTTACTCATTTGTCCGCGTGAACACGATCAGGAGATTAAAGACTATGTTTTAGACTTGAAAAGCCTGAAAAAAGGCGAAAAATATGTATAATTATGGCACGTTTTGTGTCTTTATATTAAGCTATGTCAATATATAAAAATATTTTTTTTCTGTTTCTTTTATCTCTTGGAATTTTTACTTTTTCTCAGGAAAAGAAGAAATTTCCCAATGTTGAAAACGTTTTACTGAATATTAAACCCGATTCCAAATTAGATTTTTGGGTTTTGGTTCACAATCATTACGGAAAGGGAAAAGAAATTAAAGTTTCAGGAACTAAAAAAGATTATGTTCCGCAATTTTCAGGATTTAATCTAAGACCTGGAGAAGACAGTTTTTTCTATATCGTTTATTCTTCTGGAGGTAAAATTTCTTACATCACAGAACTTAAAGATCTTAAAAATTTCATCGGAAAAATCGACAATGTTGATGAAGCAGCATTATCTGCTGTTTTGGAAGGCTATATGATTGATGAACAATTTGTAGATGTTGCCGCCAATTATTACGAAGATAAAACCAATTATTATTTAGATCTTGGGAAAATAACTTCTACGGAATGTCCTTATCAGAAGAAGCATTTTACTTTAACGGTTAATAAATCTTCAGGAATGATTACCAATGTAAAAGAAAACGGAACTTACACTGAGGTTTACACCAAAAAATGCACAAACAACCCTCGGCTTCAAAAAAAACAGCCTGAAGAGACTCCTAAAGAAACACCTAAGAAAGCACCTAAAAAGAGAAGATAGTTTCTTTTAATTTCAACTTCAGAAATCTGACCTTATCAAATTAAGTTTATCTTTTCTATAATTTCATGCATTTAACTGCAAAACCTTAAATTCGCAAAAATAATTACATTCAACAATGAAAAAAGCATTAATTACCTTAACACTTCTTGCAGGAGCAAACATCGTTTTTGCACAAAAAACATATACAGATGAGCAAAAAGCCTCATATTATATTGGTCTTGATATCGCTTCCAATATGAAAAAGCAAGGATTTCCTGCAGATGCCGATCTTTTAGCTCAGGGAATAAAAGATGCACTCACAGAGAAGGCTACATTATTCCCAAAAGAAGAAATGGCAACTTTTTTACAAGGTTTCATGCAGAAGCAAAATGAAAAAAAACAAGCCGAAATGAAAATTAAGGCTGAAGAAAACAAAAAAATCGGGGCAGATTTCTCCGCAAAAAATAAACTGAAGAAAAACATCAAAACAACAGCAAGCGGTCTTCAATATGAAGTTTTGAAAGAAGGGGACGGAAAAACCAAGCCTACAGCAACAAATACCGCAAATGTACTCTATACAGGAAAACTTCTGGACGGAACCGTTTTCGATTCTACAGATAAAAACGGAGGAAAACCAATAGAACTTAATCTTTCGGGTGTAATTCCGGGGTGGACAGAAGGAATACAACTAATGAGCAAAGGAGCAAAATACAGATTTTATATCCCTTCTAATCTCGCTTATGGAGACAGCGGAGCCGGAAATGTAATTCCTCCAGGAGCAACTCTTATTTTTGATATTGACCTTCTAGATTTTAAATAAAAGTCTAACTGAAAAAATATAAAAACCTCTTTTCTGTTGCAAAAGAGGTTTTCATTTTTTTGAATATTATGGAACTTACTGTTCTAAAATTTGTGAAGCATGATCTTTTGTTTTCACTTTATCTATTACTTGGCTACAGATTCCTTGTTCATCAAAAATAAAAGTGGTTCTCACGATTCCCATAAATTCTCTGCCCATAAATTTTTTCAGCTGCCAAACTCCGAATTTTTCGATGATATCATGATTTTCATCTGCTATAACATCAAACGGAAACTCGTACTTGTCACTAAAAGCTTTCTGTCTTTTTACAGAATCTGCACTTACACCAAGTAATTGATATCCTTTGTCTTTCAGTAAAGAATAATTATCTCTCAAATTGCATGCTTCCGCTGTACAGCCTGGAGTACTTGCTTTTGGATAAAAGAAAACAACAAGTTTTCTTCCCAGCAGATTTTCCGATTTTACCATTTCTCCATTCTGATTTACCCCTTCAAATTGGGGTAACTGATCGCCGACTTTCAACATAATGATTTATTTTTGCTCAAATTTAGTGTTTTCAATGACAAAAAAGCAAAGAGCCGAGCTGGTTCAAACCGAATTAGAAAAATTATATCCACAGGTTCCTATACCTTTAGATCATACCGATCCTTATACTTTAATGGTAGCTGTTGCGCTCTCAGCACAAACAACAGATAAAAAAGTAAACCAAGTAACGCCGGAACTTTTTGCAGTTGCAGGAACTCCACAAAGAATGGCTAAGCTGGAAGAATATCAAATTAAAGAACTCATTAAAGAAATAGGGCTTTCGAATACCAAAGCCAAAAATCTTAAAAGAATGGCGGAGCTTCTTTTGGAAAGACACAATGGAATTGTTCCGCAAACTTATGAAGAGCTTGAAGCACTTCCCGGAGTTGGCCATAAAACCGCCTCGGTTGTTATGAGTCAGGGATTTGGGTTTCCGGCATTTCCTGTAGATACGCATATACACAGATTAATGACGCAATGGAAACTTACTTCCGGGAAAAATGTTGTAGAAACAGAAAAAGACGCCAAAAATCTTTGGAAAGAAGAACTCTGGAACAAACTTCACCTACAGATTATTTTTTACGGTAGAGAATATTCTCCTGCACGAGGCAAAGGAGAGAGAGATTTTATTACTAAAATGATGTTTGAAAAAGATTTGTAAATTTTTTTCTTGAATAATCACTTTTAAAAACATGCATTCATAAATTATAGCATTAAAAACAAATTATGCTTTATACAAATAATTGATTTTAAGACATTTAAAATAATTGTATTTTTTAATAAAAATAGTGTAACAAAATTTAATTTTAAATACTAACTATTCATAAGTTTCTTTTATTTACTTATTAAATACGTAAATTTAAAAACACTGATTATCAATTATTATTTTAAACTAAAATCTATTTTTATTATTTTTTTTAATTAAAAATCATTTATTATTTAAATATTATTCAAAACCCGTTGTGCATTATGAAATAAAAAAGTAAAAAGTTGTTCATTTGATTGAAAATCAGTAAATTGAATTAGCCATAATACATTTACAATGAACAA
>NZ_JADQBD010000096.1:0-7907 GCF_017808115.1 Chryseobacterium sp. RR2-3-20
ATAACTTCTTTTACCATGATTCAATATCTCAATTTTTTCGTCTTCAAGAGAAGTTTGAATAAGTTAAAAATTAATTTGTGCTAAATGCACAACAGGTATATTTAATTTTGTAAAGTCACTGTTTCAGTGGCTTTTTTGCGATTTATATAATGAATTGTTAAGTTTTGTTTAAACTATAATATGCGATTTTCGTATGTCAACAAAAATGTTTAATTTTGCAAGAAAGTAAAGATGTCTATTCATAACAAAATTGTAGAGACAGCCATCACTTTCGATGACGTGCTTCTAGTTCCTTCTTATTCTGAAGTTTTACCTAATCAGGTTTCATTAAAATCAAGACTTACCGATAAAATTACGCTGAACGTTCCTATCGTTTCCGCTGCAATGGATACTGTTACAGAGGCAGATTTGGCAATTGCATTGGCAAGAGTGGGCGGTTTGGGTTTTATCCATAAAAATATGACTATTGAAGAGCAGGCGGCTCAGGTAAACAGAGTAAAACGTTCTGAAAACGGGATGATTTCTGATCCTGTTACTCTTTCCAAAGATCATACACTTGGACAGGCAAGAGAGCTAATGTCTAGCTATAAAATCTCCGGATTGCCTGTGGTAGATGCAGATAATGTATTAATAGGAATTATTACCAACAGAGATGTAAAGTATCAGGAAAATTTAGATATAAAGGTTGAAGAGATCATGACGAAAGATAAGCTGATTACTTCTGATAAAAATACGAATCTCGAAAAAGCAAAAGAAATTCTTCTTAAAAACAGAGTTGAAAAACTTCCGATTGTTGATGCTGATAATAAATTGGTAGGTTTAATCACCATTAAAGATATCGACAATCAGTTAGAATATCCTAATGCCAACAAAGATCAAAATGGTAGACTGATTGTTGGAGCTGGAGTTGGAGTTGGAGAAGATACTTTAGACCGAATTGCAGCTTTAGTAGAAGCCGGAGTAGATATTATCGGAATAGATTCTGCTCACGGTCATTCAAGAGGAGTTTTAGATAAAATAGCTGAAATTAGAAGAGCATATCCGGATTTAGATATCGTTGGAGGAAATATTGTAACTGCCGATGCCGCTAAAGATTTAATTGAAGCCGGAGCAAACGTTCTTAAAGTAGGAGTGGGACCCGGTTCTATCTGTACAACGAGAGTTGTTGCAGGAGTTGGAGTGCCGCAGTTATCTGCAATATATAATGTATATGAATATGCTCAAACTAAAAATGTTGCTGTAATTGCTGATGGAGGAATAAAGCTTTCCGGGGATATCGTAAAAGCTATTGCAAGCGGAGCGGGTGCAGTAATGTTGGGCTCGCTTCTTGCAGGAACCGATGAAGCTCCGGGAGAGGAAATTATTTTTCAGGGAAGAAAATTCAAAACTTATCAGGGAATGGGAAGTCTTTCTGCCATGAAGAGAGGCGGAAAAGAAAGATATTTCCAAAGTGAAGCTAAAAAATTTGTTCCTGAAGGAATTGAAGGAAGAGTACCAAGCAAAGGTAAATTAGAAGATGTTATTTTCCAGCTAACTGGTGGGTTAAGAGCAGGTATGGGTTATTGCGGAGCAAAAGATATTACCGCTTTACAAACCGACACCAAGATGGTAATGATTACCGGAAGCGGATTAAAAGAGTCTCATCCTCACGATGTAATCATCACACAGGAAGCTCCAAATTATTCTTTATAGAAATATAATTCATTCATTGAAAAAAAATCGCCAGTTGTATTGATAACTGGCGATTTTTTATTTATAATCGATACCTTAAAGTTTACGTTTAAAATCATTTATTCTGAAATCAGTCAATGCATTTCCTTTTTCAATTTTTTCTTTAGAATAAAGCCTGAAATCATTCTCTGTTTTTTCCAGAAGATAATCATAAGGACCAACAGAAGAAATGAGCTTAATTAAAACAGGAGAAACTTCAAGACAAATAAACAGTCCCATTATAAATGCAGCAGCAGTAGCAATTATTGCAGAGCCCTTTCCTAACTCATCTAATGCTTGGATTCTAGCAGCGAATCCGTTATACTTATCCTCGAAAGTTTCAATAGATTTCCTTTCGGTTTCCAGATTATTATAAACATTAGATATTTCCTTGTCAAGATATTCTAGTCTTGCAGCTGTTTGATTCTGATAGTTTTCCAAATCTCTCTTTCGCTGCTCTTTCAATTCTTGCTTTCTTTTGGCATTAGGTCCAAAGCCTTCTTTTCCGCTGGTTAGATTAGATTGTTTACCCAGAATTTCTTTTTCGAGTTCCACAGCAGCAGAGTCGTAAGACTTTTGATATTGAGCCAGCTTTTCCGCAATTTGTTTTTTTTCAGTTTCAAAAGGAGCATTTTGTTGTAAAATTCTCCCGTTCATCTGTGTTTGAAGATCCTTTTTATTTCTTTGAATAATGGTGTTGAGTTGCTTATTAACCTCTTTTTCAAAAATTTTGAGTTCTAATGGCTTAGAAATAATAATTCCTAAAAATGTTGCCAAAATAAGTCTTGGGATCGACATTAAAATTTGGTTCCACCATGTACCTGTTTTTTTAATAGATGAAACAATATATCGATCCAGATTAAAAATCATTAATCCCCACAACAATCCGAACCCTAAAGATGCCCAAAACTGATCAAAAATGGTAAAGATGGCATAGGTTGAAGATAAGGTGGCAAAAACAGCGGTGAAAAGGACAATTCCACCAATACCAGCAAATTTATTCCATTCGCTGGGTGTTTTCCTGAGAATATGAATGTTAGCTCCTGAACAAATCATTAAAAATTTTTGGAACCAATTAATTTTATGCTGATTATATTGCAATAGTGAAGATGTATTTCTCATGATGATATTATTCTAAAATAAGTATACCAAATTACAACATTGTTACAAATAGTAATAGGTTTTGCAAAGTAAAATTTATGATGTTAAATTGTCTTCTCTTTATCTTGTATATATAAGTAATAATAGTGTTTAAGCATCCTCTTTATTTTCCTAAATTTGGTTGCAGTATTTTTTTGCAGTCATCAACTCGCATTAATTTCTTATTTTTGACGGATTCAAGATTAAACAATGAAATTACATCAATTTTCTTTATTCATGGTACTTCTCGGAGGAACAGCTCTTGCTCAGACTCAGAAATTTACGATGGCAGAAGCAGTGAACGGATTAAGAACAAACTTAGCAGTAAAAAGTATCTCGCAGTTCAGTTGGTCAGACGACAGCAAATCTTATATTCAGGGAGTAAAAGGAGGTTATCTCATTACCGACCTAAAAAACAATAAGCAGGATACCCTTATTTCACTTTATCAGGTAAACAAAAACTTTCCCGATAAAAAACTGAAAGCTCTGCCTCCTGTAAAATTTACCAATAAGGCTAATGGTTATTTTACCGCAAACAATACGATGTATTGGGTAGAAAAATCTGGAAACGAATGGAAAATCAAGAAAAATTATTCTCTAGATGCAGAAGCCGCGAATCTTAAAACTTTAGCCGATAATCAAACTATTGTTTACACGGTAAAAAATAATCTTTATTTAAACAAAAACGGTAAAATTACATCCATTACCAACGATTCCAATGAAAATATAATTAGCGGACAGGCAGTTCACAGAAACGAATTTGGAATTAATGAAGGTATTTTTGCATCTCCAAATTCAGAAAATATTGCATTTTACCGCATGGATCAGACCATGGTTGCAGATTATCCTGTGATAGATTGGTCGGTAACTCCTGCCGTAAATCATAATATTAAATATCCTATGGCGGGTAAAACTTCGCATGAAGTCAGTTTAGGTGTTTATAATATTAAAAATCAAAATACTGCCTTTCTTAAAATTGATGGGGAAAAAGACCAATATCTTACTGCAATTACATGGAGCCCAGATTCTAAGTATATTTTTGTAGGGGTTCTCAACAGAGGACAAAATCATATGAAAATGAATCAGTATGATGCATCTACAGGAAATTTTGTACGCACATTGTTTGAAGAAACTAATGATAAATATGTAGAACCACAGCATCCACTTTTATTTTTCCCCAATTCTAATACCGATTTTATTTGGCAAAGCCAGAGAACTGGCTACAACCATTTGTTTCATTACAATTTAGAAAAAGGTTTGGTGTCTCAGATAACCAAAGGAGATTGGCTGGTTACCGACATCTTAGGCTTTAATGAAAAGAAAAAAGATATATACTATGTTTCTACTCAGGAAACTCCTTTAGAAAGACATATTTACAGAGTTAACAGGAATACCTTTAAAACGCAGAGATTAGACAGTGCAGAAGGAATGCATTCTGCTGTTTTAAGTAGTGATGGAAATTATGTGTTCGATATGTACAGTAATGCCAACAGTCCAAGAACAGCAAACATCATTAATACTGCAACGTTAAAATCTACCAATATTTTAACTTCCGAAAACCCGCTGAAGAATTATCAACGTCCGGAAATTAAAAATGTGACTTTAAAAGCAGACGACGGAACATTATTGTATGGGAAAATTATTCTTCCTACAGATTTTGATCCTAATAAAAAATATCCAACCATTGTTTATCTGTATAACGGTCCTCATCTTCAGTTGGTAACCAACACTTTTCCAGCATCAGGCAATCTTTGGTACGAATATATGGCTCAGAATGGATACGTTATATTTACGATGGACGGGAGAGGCTCATCTAATCGTGGTTTGAAGTTTGAACAGGCGGTATTCAGAAATTTAGGAACAACTGAAATGAATGACCAAATGAAAGGAGTACAATATCTGAAATCACTTCCTTATGTGGATTCCGAAAGAATGGGAATTCACGGGTGGAGTTTTGGTGGATTTATGACCACAAGCTTCATGCTCCGCCATCCGGAAGTTTTTAAAGTGGGAGTTGCAGGCGGTCCTGTAATCGATTGGAATATGTATGAAATAATGTATACCGAAAGATATATGGATACTCCGCAGGAAAATCCACAAGGATATAAAACTGCCAATCTTTTGGATAAAGTACAGAATTTGAAAGGGAAATTACTGATGATTCATGGAGCACAGGATGACGTTGTAGTTTGGCAGCATTCTATAAAATTCTTGAAATCTGCGGTAGATAACGGTGTTCAGATGGATTATTTTGTATATCCGGGACATCAGCACAATGTTGTAGGGAAAGACAGAGTTCATTTAATGCAGAAAGTAACAGATTACTTCGATTTGTATCTTAAAAAATAAGTTGAAATCCGGCACAATTTTGTGTCGGATTATTTTTTAAATGATAATATGATTTTCGTCCGAAATATTAATATTAGGAATTATGAAAATAGATTATCTTTAACTGAAATTTCAAATAAGATTGATAATAAAACATTTAGTGTAAATTATTTGAAATCAATTACTTTATTAACAACGTAAAAAATAATAATTATGAAAAAAACTTTACTTTTTATCTTTTCTGCCGGGTTATTTTCGGCGCAGACTACTATTACAAAAACATTTAATGATCCCGTTATTGGGGATGTTGTTAATAATGTTCTGGTTAATGGGACGGTAAACAATTCTTTAACAGGGAATAATGTTACTTTTAATAATTCATCTCTTACGGCAGGTTCTCCCGCAGTAGCCAATTATGTAGCTCCGACAACGACGGAGATTTCGACATTTCCAGGTACGACCATAAAAATGACAGGAAACGGAAATACAGCATTGTATAAATCGAGCACTTCCAAACTAGAAATAACTGGCTTGGTTACATCGGATGTAACCCTTAATTTTAGTACCAATAACGGAACTTTTATTGTTTATCCAATGTCTTTCGGGCAGACAGAAAATGATATAGTTGGCGGAACTTTCACTTCTGTATCGGCTGGAGTATCCGGAACTTTTACGGGAACTATTGTTATTACAGCAGATGCAGCGGGAACTCTTTTAATTGGATCTAAAACGTACAATAATGTTCTCAGAATAAAATCTGTACAGAATTTAAATCTTTTCGTTTCTGGAATTCCTGTAGGATCGGCAAACAATACTTCTTACGCCTATTACGACAGTCTTCATAAATTTCCTTTGCTTTCCACTACAAACGCAACAATTACTGCTCAGGGAAATCCGCAGACTACTGATGTTGCTCAGGCTTTGAATGAAACTTTTTTATCGGTTTCGGATGTAGCTAAAAAGGACAATATTCAGATTTATCCCAATCCTGCAAAAAATTTCATCAGCGTAAAAGGTGATGTAGAAAAAGGAAGTATTGTAAATGTATACAGTCTTGATGGGAAATTGGTAAAAAGTCTCCCATATACGTCTGAAAATATTGATGTTTCTGATCTTCCTGTTTCTTCTTATTTTATTGAAATCAATAAATCAAAATCAAGCAACTGGAAAAGTAAATTGATTAAGCAATAGTTTTCAACAAAATAAGATATTCAAAATCAATAAGAATTGATTTTCAAAATTTGCACCATAATTTAATTGAAACTATTACCATGAAAAAACTATTATTTTTTATTTCTGCATTATTGATGTCCGAAATTTCGGCGCAAGACGTTGTAGGAAATACCACGCAAAATTCTGTACCTGAAGACAAGATGAATATCATTAAAACCAATGTTACGGCTTTTGCTTTCAGGAATATCAATCTATTTTACGAAAGGTCTATCAATCGTTGGTTTGCCATAAATGTTGGATTTGGAACGGTTTTGGAAGGCTCCGTTCCTTTTATGAATGCTTTTTTGAGTAAAGAGGACGAAAAAGATTTTCAAAATATCAGAGTAAAAGCGTCAAATTTTACTATTGAGCCTCGTTTTTATATCGGAGAAGGATATGGAAAAGGATTTTATTTTGCACCGTATTATCGTTATTCCAAAGTTTCATCCAATACATTCGATTTTATGTATGATTACAATGCTTTAGGAACAACTTATGAAATTCCGCTAAAAGGAAAAGGAGATGCAAATGGAAACAGTGGGGGACTCATGGTAGGAGCACAGTTTTTTCTAAACAAACAGCATAATTTAGTGTTAGATTTCTGGATTGCTGGAGCTCATTACGGATCTGGAACTGGTGATTTTACTTTAAGAAGTGATGTTTTGCTAACTCCGGAAATGCAGGCTCAATTGAAAAAAGAAATAGAGAATCTGGATATTCCTTTTGTTAAATATACAGTAGAAACCAATTCTAATGGTGCAAACATTAATGTAAATGGACCTTGGGCGGGTCTTCGAAGTGGATTTTCTCTGGGATATAGATTCTAAAAATAAAAAAAGCGGTAAATGAAAATTTTACCGCTTTTTTATGCTAACTGTAACATTCTCTGAATCTTGAAATGAGATTGTCGAGTGTATGTCTTTGTACATAAACCGTTTTTACGTCTTCATATCGGGGAGATTTGTAAAATACTTCATGGAAATCCATACTTCCGTTTCCTACTTTTACGATTTTTTTCACTTCGATATTTAATTTTTTTAGTTCTTCTTTGAAAACTGAAAATTCGTCTTGGATACTATTCATCTTATTATTTTTGGTTTTAGTTAATAAATTTGGTTTTTTATTGTAATGATCCCTTTAAAAAAAGTTAATTTTTTAAATTTTAATTAAAATTACAATTTTTTTTGGATTAATTGCAGGGTATTGCAAAGAATTTATATAAATGCAAAAGTTATACCTAACTATATTAATATTAACTAAATGTTAATTTAAAATGAAATTGATATTAATTACATCCTTTGGTTCTATAACTACCAATATAAAAAAGCTCAAATCTTAGATTTGAACTTTCTAATAATGTAAATTATTTTGATAGATTTTAATGTGAAAATAATTTATTTTAACAAAGAAAATTATAAAATTATTTGATTATCCGTTTTTAATCATAACCCTGTAATGTTAGCAATAATAAGCCTTTCAAAGAGGCTATCTCCAAAATATCTTCGATTTAGCTTGTA
>NZ_JADQBD010000097.1:0-7642 GCF_017808115.1 Chryseobacterium sp. RR2-3-20
CTACAAGCTAAATCGAAGATATTTTGGAGATAGCCTCTTTGAAAGGCTTATTATTGCTAACATTACAGGGTTATGATTAAAAACGGATAATCAAAAAAATTTTTGTTCAATTTTAATTTTACAACATCTAAGCTTGCATCATTATTTTCATACCAAGCTAATCTATCATTTTGAAAAGCAATATTATACTTGGAAACGAAATGCTCTGCTCCAAAAATATTTTTCCAAACAATTTCATCCTCCTTTAGTTCTCCTTCGCTAAAGTCTATTTCTTCATAAACTAATTTTAATAATTCTTGCTTATCCATACTTTAAAATTAAAAACCCCCAAAATATAAATTTCAGGGGCCATCTTTATGAATTATTTTACCTCAACAAAATTATCTGCAGGATTTACATCTGCCATTCTTTGGCTGAAATCTATTCCTAAAACTTTAAGCTGAGATTTGGTGTAAGGAACGGTTAACGTATATTCTTTCTGTGTCCACGGCCAGTATTTCAAAGTAGTGAAATCTCCGTATGCATCCTTAGTTTTCCAGGTACGTGTCATGTTTAAAGGAATGTAATACTGAATTACTTTATTATCGCTTGTTATCAAAGAAAAATCAATCGGCATGGGAACCTGACTATTATTAACTAAAGTTATCGTTGTAGATTTATCATCGTATTTTACATCTTTAATCCCATAATCAATGGTTTTCGTGGTATTGATCCAATAATGCTGAAACCATTTCAGATCCATCCCGGAAATTTGCTGTGCAATATGCAAGAAATCTCTGTCTGTAGGATGTTTCAGGCTCCATTCTTTAAAATATTCCTGCATAATTTTGGCTAAATTTTCTTCACCCACAATATATCCCAACTGAACCAGATACAATTCTCCTTTCACATAACTAGCATAAGAATATGCCGTTCCGTTATCGTGATGATCTCCCAGCCAAACAGCAGGCTCTTCTATTCCTCTTTTAATGAAATTTCTATACGCATCAATTTTTTCAACAAAAGGATTAGGTCTGTTGTCTTTAGGCGGAAACAATTCGTGCATCACAATACTTTCTGCGTAACTAGTGAAACCTTCATCCATCCACGGACGCATAGACTCATTAGTAGCCAACATTTGCTGATACCAGGAATGTGAGCCTTCGTGAACCATTAATCCCATTAACTCTTCAACATTTTCTGCTTCACCTAAAATCATAGTACACATCCCATATTCCATTCCGCCGTCTCCTCCCTGAATGAAAGCATAAGAAGGGTAAGCATATTTCCCGAACCGGGAATTCATAATCTGGAAATATTTTGTAACATAAGGTTTTGCCTCACCCCAAGCTTTCGTTTTATCATTTTTCTGATAAACAAAAAATACTTTCGGGCCTTGCGGAACCTCAAAACTTTCTACAGAATAATCTCTGTCTGCTGCCCACGCAAAATCCAGCATATTTTTGGCATACCACTTCCAGGTTGCTTTGTTTTTATCGGCTTTAATTTTTGCTGAACTTTCGTAGCCTTTCACCTCTGAAGGATTCAAAAGTGTTCCTCCAGCTCCTATTACATAGTCTTTATTGATTTTAATCGTTACATCAAAATCTGCAAATGGTGCATGAAATTCTCTTCCAACATAATCGAAAGTTGCCCATCCGTCGTAATCATATTCTGCGATTTTCGGATACCATTGTGTCATGGTCATATCCACACCTTCCCTGTTATTTCTTCCTGATCTTCTTATTTGTTGAGGAATTACAGCATCCCATTCCAATGTAAAATTAGTTTTAGAATGAGGGTTAACAGGCTCTGCTAAATAAACTTTCATAATGGTTTCCTGAATTTCAAACTTAAGGTTTTTCCCGTTTTGTTTAATCCAGTGAATGTTTTGTGCACCTTCTTCATTTTTAGGAATTGCAGCCAGCCTGGAAATTCCGTTTTTTTGCAACCTTGAATCACCATTTTTCCCCTGTCCGGCAACTCTCTGATCCATCATAGAATTGGGTTTGAAGGCATTCCAGTATAAGTGAAAGTAAACAACTTTTAATTCATCCGGGGAATTGTTGGAGTACTCTAAGGCTTGGGTTCCGTTGTAGGTAAAATTTTCTGCATTTACATCAATATCCATTTTATATTTTGCAAATTGCTGATAATATGCCCCTTGTTGAGCCTGAAATTGCATAAAAATAAATGCAAACAAGATTACAACTGATTTTTTCATTAAAATGATTTTTTGTATAATTTTATTTATAAATCAAAAAGCAAACATATTAAAAAGAAGCTGTTTCAAAACTTTTGAAACAGCTTTTTAATTATAAAATTTTAAATCTACCTCACTTTAATATTTTTTTTCTTTGAGTTAAAAATACTAAATAAAATTATAGTTATAGAACCGAGAAAAGGGAAAAACAACATTATCAAAACGGGAATTATACCAAGATTTTTTTTAATAATGAGATACAAACCAATTATATAAAGTAATATCTGTATAAATATTAAAAAATATAAATTAAATGGACCAATAGATATATTCATAACTGTAGTGTGTAAGATTTATGGACAACAAAAAGCTCCGTTAACTTGATACCATGAATACTTAACGATACCTATGTTAAATTCATTTTCCTGTAAATGTGGTTTGCCAATAGCTGTACAATGACCACCACTTGGTAATCCAATACCATGAGATAAACTATATTTATAATCAGACCAAGCTGCATCTGGGGTATAACCCCAACCAGAAACATAATATGTATCCCACCATGGACACCCTCCTGCCATCATTCTTGCTGAATGATTTGCATAAGTGTCCCTATCATTTTGTTTACTAAAAATTTCTCCATAAACTGAAAGCAAAAGCATTGTCTCTAAATTGATTGTTGAAAAATCAAAATTATTGTCAATTGTGCTAGTTCCATAGGGTGTTTGTAATTTCAATTGTGAATCAGTATTTACAAATAGTAAATAGCTTGTATTTAACCGAAGTGAGTCTCCATTCAATGTAAACTGATAATTTGAAATATTTCCTGTATGCTCGTTAACTTTAAAATCTCCATAAGTTTGAAATATCACTTTATTATTATTGTCAAGTGAATAAGATTTTACTCCATACATAAATAAATTTCTGGAAATACTATCAACGGTTGTGTTCGCATAAATTCGATTTGAATTTAAATCATTTCTCTTCAATCTAGAAGTTTTTGTAGACTCTGTTGACATTTCTTCTTCATGTCTAGAGCATGCGAAAACAGCAAGTACTGTTAAAAGCAATAAAATTGCTAAATTTAATTTTTTCATAACGTTTATTTTTTGGATTTAACGTTATAAAAGTAAAAACAAAAATAAAAACACACAAATTTTTATTGAATTATTTTTAACTAAAATTGCCATATAAACTAATATTCCTAAACATCATACAATTCTACCACTAATAAACTGTTAAATACTCATAATTACCTAGTATAAGTTCATTTCACCCCAAATGTTAAAATCTTTTCTAAAATTCTTAGAGTAATTAGATAGGTAGGTTTCACTCCTGTTAATCCCAAACCGCCTGAAGAAAGTGTAGCACCCGTTTCCAAAGGATTATCTGATGCATAGTAAGCATAACTTACGAAAAGATCCGGTGCAATATGATGTCTGATTTTTGAGGCAACCTGAATGGCTTTCTGATAATGAGCTCCTTCCATTTCCAGCCCAATAGCCTTCCAAGAAGTATTCATAAAATAAGAAAGGATATCCCGGTTTTGAAGGGATGTTCCTAACACGGTAATCATCGGTCCTTCAAAAGCTCTTAATTCATCATCCTGAAAATCATCCAGTTTTAACGCATTTTCAAAAGGATAATTATCTGCAGTTCCTTCAAAGATATGGGCAGTTGGGATCATAATATCCCCTTTTCCACCCGCAAGAATACCCGCTTTTCCCATAATTGAAACAGATTTTACCTTCATCATATAAACTTCTCCTTTATGTTCAAAAGGTCTTAGAAGTTCATCCATAATTTCATACGCCTGTTCTCCGAAAGCATAATCAAAAACCAAAACTACATCATCACCACTGAACTTGGTATGACTAAACGGGGTATTTTTAAAATCAATTTTACTTAAATCAATAATCTGAACATCAATATTGCTCCCCGTATTGTCATCAATATAAATTAAACCCTGTTCTAAAGAATATTTTAAAACTTTATCTCTAAGATCTTTTTTGTTTGAAATCTCTTCATACAGTTTGTAATCTACCTCTTTGCTTTGTTTTTTCTTGAGAGCATCATTAGCATACAGCATATTTTTCACCGAATGCATGTTCGCAGAAATAATGTGCAACGGACGCATGTGAAGATTATTTTCAAACAAAACTTCTTTTACTTTATGAGCCCATTTTTCACCAAAATAATGATGCCCCACTCTTTCTTTCAGAATTGCACTGAAATAAATCTCTCTTTCGCGGATCTGTTTTGCATCTTCCAAACTTACTTTTGCCAAATGGTAGATGATTTTGAATAATCTGTCGGGATTATCGTCTTCGCCAAAAGTGTTATAAGCGTTTAAAGTTTCATCGAAGGTTCTTCCTATTAAAGAAGATAAATGAATCAGGGCAACCTCTTTCTCTTTTCTGCTGAATTTCTTCTCGCCTTTTACTACTTCTTCAATAATTTTGAAAGCTCTGGTTGGCTTCCAGTTTTCATTCTGAATAAACGCAAGGTTTCTTATTTTATCTGCTTCAATAAAAAGAAATGTTAAATGGGTAAGAATATCATAAATTTCGGAACGTCCCAAAAGTACCTCAATGTTCATTTGGTGCTCGTCTATTCTGTAACAGTTTCTTCTTCTTTTTTTAGGGACAATCGGCTCAAAGCTTCCTTTATCAAAACCTTCATCCGATGTAAGATGAATGAATGCACACTCTTCTATCCCTTCTGGAAGTCTGTCTAAAACATACATCAAACCATCCAATTCCAATTTGCTTGGAATACTCATGGTACCGTAAATTTCCGGATTGATCGTCTTCAACAAACTTCTAATGCTTTCTCCTGAAACTCCGCTCGGCTTGAAAAAACCTCTATAAAACAGGTGTCTCATAGAAATGTAAAGTCTTTCAATTGCCTCGGTGGTTTCTCTTGCTCTAGAATTTGTCATATATTTAAAATTTTTATAAAAAGTCTGCTAAGTTACGAAAAAATATTTTTAATATTTTAAATCACTAAAAATTAAACACTTAACAATGATTAAAATACAACTCCTTAGTTTTTATGAATTTTTAAAATTAAGATTTTGGGGAATAAACTGAAAGATTTTCAGAATAAGTTTTTATTAATATTATATTGAATAAAAAAACTGCCCCGAGGGACAGTTATTATATTTTAGAAAGTAATATTGTAACTACCGGTTGATGATACCGAAGCTTTTTCAGCTTTTACATATTTTTTTACCCAACCGACCGAAGTGGAAACAATGCAGGGATCCGAAATCCCTCCCGATCTCCTCGCAGAAACAACATTTCCTGCCTTGTCTACTGTATATGAAATTGTTATAGATCCGCTTCCTGAACAATTATGACTCGGTTGCGCACCCCCTCTTCCCATTGTTCCCGGAATATATCCCACCAACCTTCTGTCGATTCCAATTTTACTATCACCATTTCCATCACCTCCCAAAGGATCGCCGGCATTGCCCATTCCTTTCCCAGTACCTTGACCTCCAGCTTTTGTACCTCTCCCATTTAATAAATTTCCAATAGCTGCAGTTCCTTTGCCATCGCCTACACCTATTTTAGAATTTGCGGCATTAGAAGATGGCTTTGCACTTTTAAGAGTCGAACTTGCAGAAGATTTGCTATTTGTTTTCGATTCTTCTTTTTTAGGTACTGTAAGTTTTGTATTATTTCCGGTAATAAAGCGATCTTTAGCTTCAGTTTTATTTAGTTCTGGCTTAGGTTCGGGATTTATAATGGTTTTAGGCTCAGACACCTTATTTTCGATAGGTTCAGGAGTATTTTCAATAGCTTTAGCCGCCAAACTCCCTTCCTGATTTGCCGGTTCTTCAATGCCTGACCCGTTTCTGTTATCTCCGAAATTAACCAGCATTGTTGTAATTACTTCCGGCTTCTTTTCAGGCACACTAGGTTTCATTTTGTAGATAAAAACAAATAATAAGACAGCAGACCAAATTAACACAGAAAGCACTGCACTTTTAATCTTATCCTTATATTCTTCGTTTTTATTTATTGTATAACCTTTCATTTCTATTTATTGCATCAAAAATACAGATTTAAGCTATTATTATTCTTTTACCGTGGCAATAGCAATGCTAAGTTTATGTTTTTCGGCTATTTCCATTAAGAAAACAACATCTTTATGCATTGTATTTTCATCTGCTCTTATCGTAAAAGATTGAGACGATTTATTCTGCAAGTCGTTAATTATCGTTTGTTCTACCAATTCTTTTTTAACAGGTTTATCATCTACATAATAAGAACCGTCAGATTTCACGCTTACCGTCATCGGATTCGAGATATTATTTTCCACACTTGCCGTTTTTGGCAAGCTTACATCTATCGCACTTTGGTTTGCCGCCGAAGAGGTAATCATAAAGAAAATCAGCATCAGCAAAATAACGTCGGTCATTGCTGCTAAACTGAATTCCGGATGCGCTTTGTTTCTTCTTTGAATTTTCATCCTTCGCGATTATAAAGGTTTATTGATAATATCTAAAAATTCTCCAGAAATATTCTGAGCTCTCAAAATAAATTTATCTATTCTTGTAAGCAGAAGATTATAAAAAAAGTTTGCAGGAATTGCCACCGCCAAACCAACAGCAGTCTGTCCCAATGCTGTATAAATACCTTCCGAAAGTGTTTTTGGAGAGAATGCACCTTCCGAGTGAGATAAATCAAAAAACGCAATAATCATCCCGATAACAGTTCCTAAAAGCCCCAACATAGGCGCAATACTTGGTACGGCCGCCAAAAGGTTAAGATTTTTTTCCATATTGGCGACTTCCACCTGCGCTTGAGATTCCATTGCACTTACAATATCTGAAACAGGTCTTCCCAATCTCGATATCCCTTTCTCTAGAATACGGGATTCAGGAGAATTCTGGGTCTTACAATAATCTGCTGCCGCTTCAATCTTTCCGTTTCTTATGAAATCTTCAATATTATTCATAAAATTAGAATCGGTTTTGGAAGCCATTCTCCTGATGAAGAAAAACCTCTCAAAAAAAAGATAAACAGAGAAAACACCCAACAAAAGAACTGTTACCATTACAATTTTCGCAAAAGGACCACCATGAAAAAGGATTTCCCAAAATGAAAATTCAGTTTTTTTGATTGTAACAGCAGGCGTTATTGCCTGTGCAAGCACAAGTTGTGTAAGTTCGGTTAATAGCATTACAAGATTATTTACTATAGTTTAAACGACAAAAATAAACGAATATTATCAAATTTTATCTTAAAATAAGCTTAAAAAAACACAAATTTTAAACCCCATCACCCTAAAAAGCAAATTTCTTTCCAAAAATATTGAAAATAAATACAAAAGTTGGCAACCTAAAAGCATGGGATCAGTTTCAAAAGTTGGGGATTAATATTAAAAATTGATATTTTTGCAGAGGATGAAAACAGAAGACCTACTCAAGTTATTATTGCCTGAATACTT
>NZ_JADQBD010000098.1:0-7629 GCF_017808115.1 Chryseobacterium sp. RR2-3-20
TTTTGATAGGTATATTTTGGACACCTATTGAATTTTTCTTGTTCCATAGTTTGACAATATTTAATGAATTTTTTGTCAACCTATTTCAGGAATATGCAGCTTCTAATATTGCGCACAACGTTTTGGGGCTTGGCGAAGTGGGGGATTAGAAGTACAAATGTTCAATTTAGCACTAATGTTGATAGAAGTACAAATGCTCAAATTAGCACTAATGCCCCCATTTTGCCAAACCCCTGTTAGGTGCAGTTTTTTTTGTCTAGTAGTGTCGTTAGTTTGTTATTAAAATTTTGTGTTTCGTTTCCAAGTGAACCGAAAAATTGTTTGTCAAATTCTTCTACTGTCTTAATGGCTTGTTTTGTGTTTTTTATTCCTATTTCTGTTAACCCAACTGTTTTTGCTCTTGTATCAGTTTCGTGTTCTTGTCTTTTAATAAGTCCTTTTGTTTGTAAGGTTCTCAAAACTGTGGAAGTTGTCATAGGGTCAATTTTCGTATGGTTTGATAACAAAATTTGTGTTACGTTTTGTTTGTCTAGTGTCAGCCAATGAATACTTGCAAGTAATACAAATTGAGAATGTGTCAATTCATATTTTTCTAATGCTTTTTTAATTTCTCGTTGCCAGAAATTCGTAACTTGCCACAATAAAAATCCTGAACTTTCTTCTGTTTTTTCAAAACTAAAATCTGTTTTTGCCATTTATTTTTTAGTTTTTTTCTGCAAGTTTAATTAGTTTGTCAACGGCAATTGGAAGTCCAACCTTGATTTTATTTCCGATAACTTTTGAGAACAAAAAAGTCATAAAACCTGTAATTTCAACTTTATGTGTTATTTCAAGTCCATCATTAGTTTCTGTCATTGAATGTATAAAGTCCATTTTGCAAAGTGGTAAAAAACTTCTGTCAGTAAATGATTTAAGATTTGTACATTCTATCATTTCAAATTTAGCTTTTGGTCCGTCTTTTGGTTTCAAAATTCCTTTTGCCCCTGTTTGAAATTGTCCAAATAGTTCAGCGTTTACAACTTCTGCATCCCAAATATTCCAATTTGGAACATCTGTCCATAGTTTCCAAATTATTTCTTTTTTTGCTGTCGTTTTACGACTTACTTCAAATGTCCACATATTAAATTATTTGCCTTGTTAAATTATATGTGCAAATATAGTAAGTGTACTTATAATATGCAATTTTATTTTTATTTTTTGTTACTACTATCTGTTTTAGGGTATCTCTTAAAATTGCACCTAACGGAAAAAGTATTTGCGAAGGGCGGGCTAAATTGGACGAAAAGTTCAATTTCGACCGAACGAAGCAAATTGCTTTTTCAGATTGTTAAATTACAAAAAAATACAATATGAAAAGCAAGTTGCGACTAAATGCATCGGGTTTTTCTATTATATATTCAACCCCGCCTTTTGCAAATACAATGTTATGCGACGTTTTTTATAAGATTTTACATTTACCATTATTAAAATCTTCCATAATTTTTTTAAACTTAATATCATTTATTACAGTTCCGTTGGAATAAATAACATTAACTTTTTCATTTCGTCCAATACGTTTTTTCTTTGGTTTAGTATTAACATAGATTTTACTATTTCTAGATAAATTTAAGACCATATTTTTGCTTACGTTATCTGGAACATCTAATCTTTGTTGTTTACCTTCACTTGTCTGTAGCATTCTTAGAAACTCAAAGGTTTCCTTGACTTTATCACTATATAATATTTTCCCTGATTTTAAATCAAAAGTTTCAGTTCCTATACTTGCAATTATGTAATCACTTGTTAAGTCATTAGTTTCAGGATTAATATTAGGATTCTCATCTAGAACAAATCTTGTTTCTAATCCGACTAAGTCATATTTTTCAAATATTAAATCATTTTTAATTGCGAAATTATAACCAAATTTCTTTTTTTGTACACTAGGATAAATTATTGCTTCAATATTATTTTCCGAATGAACTGGATAAAATAAAAACTCAGACGATAATAATGAACTAAAAAGATAATCTTGAGGTCTTTGTCTATCAACTTCATAACTGAATGCATCGATAAAAAAATCGTCCAATAAATAAAAAACTTCTTTTAGTTTTGAGTCTTTTTCAGGGTCTGAAATTTTTTCATGACCTATCACATTACAATTAATTTTAATTCCTTTTTTTCGTTTCCAATATGAAAGGGTAATGACATCTCCTTTCTTAGGCTTCGTTTCCCAGTATGCACTTGCAGGATCCAAAGCACAATAGAGCACTTGTTGATTTGGAAGATTACAACGTCCGAAATTGCAAAATTTTATTGGTGGTGCAAGTATTTGGTCAATTTCAGTAAAACAACCAAGTTCAATACCTTGAGAATTTAAAATATTTGTATTATTAGAAATTCTAACAAGATTTTCAGGAGCTTCGTTTGTGAAATGCGTAGATTTTAAATTAAAAAAAGTTTTGATGTCTATTTTTAACTTTTCAAAGTCCTCTTCTGTTAAATCTTGAATTTTCCCAAATAACGAGCGGTAATAATCAAGCTTTTCTTTTATTGATTCAATTGAATTTAGGTTAATTGGCTCTTGATTAGTTTTATTATTTGCTATTTTTTCTATCATTGTTGTTTGTAAAATGTCGCATAACGGGAAAGGGCTTGGCGAAGGCGGGGATACGAAAGCCGGAAATTCCAACTAAACCCGAACCGAGCAAAAACCATTTTCGTTTTTTCAAAATTACAAAAAATAAAAAAACGAAATGGTTTTTTGCGGCTAAAAGTGCTGAAATCTTCTAAATGATAACTCTCAACCCCGCTTTTGCCAAACCCATGTTACCTGCAGGCGTTTTGTCTTGCATGTTAGATTTTCTTAATTGATTTATACAGGTCAAATGATTTTTTTGTCAAGGTAGTTAACTCTTTGAAAAGTTTGTCGTCAATTTCTTTGAAGTTGAAGCAAGATTTTCCTTGCATACGGTCTCTAAGGTCTTGGCTAATATTGTCAAGTAAGTTAGGATAATAATAAACTGGCATTAAATGAAATGCGACATATGATTTTTTGATTTGAACTGCCCCAAAAAATTCAGCTTTTTTATTTGTGTCTGAAATGGGTGTGTTCAAATAGTAGTTATCATCTTTGTCGTGAATTAAAGTTAGTTCCGCTTCAAATTGTTTAAGTAGCGTTTTTAGTCTATTGAAAGTTTGGTTATCATTCATTGGTTTTTAATTTGTATGATTTATATCCCAATAATGTCGAAGGTATAAAAATGATAAGTCCGACAATTATAAACCAAGTTGGGTGCGGTAAAGTAAAAAAGTTTGCAACTGCGGAAAGTGTCAAAATGCTACCTGCAATAATTGGTAACTTTTTGTTGTCATTTTTACTAATTAACTTAATTAAAAAACCACACAAAACTGAACCGATTACCCAACCTACTAAAACAAATAACCAAAGCGATAATGGTTGATTTTCGTAAAATGTCTTTACTGCTATGCTGTCATTGTAGTCCAATGTTTTAGGTGCTGGGTGTAAGTAACTATTGATTGTCTCTGCTATTACAAAAAACACAATTGCCGATACTAATCCAACTACCACAGAAATAATATTACGCTTCATATTTTAAATTATTTGAGTATAAAAGTAGAGGATGTAGTTTTACAAAAATTGTAAAAATGTAACCATTACTGAAATGGAATAAAATGAGGGACTATTTTAAGAGATTGTGTTTTTTCAACAAGATTTGCGTATTCATTAGGGGTCAAGTCTGCGAACCTTTTGAAGTCGTTTATGAAATGGGCTTGGTCAAAATATTCTAATTCGTAAGCAACATTTGTAAGTTTTTCAGTCGGTGAACTACTTATGGTTTTTAATGAGTTTTGAAATCTGCTTAATGATGATAAAGTTTTTGGTGAAACGCCTGCAAATTCTTTTGATAAATGGTTTAAATGTTTTCGAGAAATTTTTAGTTTGTTACAAATTTGATTAATAGAAATTGGATTTGATTTAGATAGCAATATTTCTATTGTTGAAATCAGTTTTTGATTAGGAAACTTATTTGTCAATAATTTGCGGTAAAGGAAATTTTCAATAAGTAGGAATTGCTCTGTCATTGAGTTTGCTTCTTTAAGTTGTTCCCAAGTTTCGTCTGCTTCATTGTTAAAAATGTTGTCAAGTGTTACATAGTTGTTCGTGTAATAGTGCAAAGGGTCATTAAGGAAAATAAAAGCACCTAATGCTTTGAATTGAATAACCAACATTTTACTTGTTCCGTAACTTTCTACATTAGTCGGTTTGGTTTGAAGTCCTGCAACCCAATGTCGCTTGTAATCAATATGGTTGTCAAAATTCTTGTCTGTGAAAAGTTTAAAATTGTCTTCAAGGTTGAAAACTAAACTCATTGCAATTTTAGGAAGTCCTGTTCCTTTGTTATTGCCTTCAATGTAACATATACTGTCTACATAGTTGTCAAGTGGTGTTTTTGGTATATGTTTTTTAAATATCATTTCTCTCTGTCAATGTTAGCACTGTCGTCTGTTACGCTTGCAGGTAACGGAAAAAGTATTTGCGAAGGGCGGGCTAAATTTAACTGAAAGTTCAATTTCGACCGAACGAAGCAAATTGCTTTTTCAGATTGTTAAATTACAAAAAAATACAATATGAAAAGCAAGTTGCGACTAAATGCAACAAACCTTTCTACGTGGTTTCAACCCCGCCTTTTGCAAATACTATGTTATCTGCAGTCGCAATTAGTTAGTTTTTAGTGTTTTCAAAATATTTTCAACTTTGGTCAATTCATTTTTAATTTCTTTTTTTCCTTTTAATTGACCCATTAAAAATGAACAAACGAAAAGTTTTTTGTTTTGTATTAGATACCAATAATTCATCTCTTCATTATTTGTCTTCTCAACGTAATAAATTCCATCGAAATTTTCCCAATTAATATTTGCTCCTTCTTTTTTAATCAATATTTTACTTAGAAATTTGTTTGGACATTCGATCTTGTAATTCATTACAGTTATTCTCAAATTTCCAGTCCATTTTATTGTATCAAAAAATGCATTTGTGTTATTTTCATCGGTTTCATATTCACTCCAATTTTCAGGAAGTTTTATTGAATAATTATATTCCGAATTAAAATTATGTTCCATTTTCTTTGAGCAATTGTTGAATATTAGTAGAATTGAAATTGATAAAATTTGAACTACTTTCATTGTCAATTTGTTATGCGGAATTTTTGTCACGCGATTGCAGATAACGGAAAAAGTATTGGCGAAGTGCGGGCTTAATTTGAACGAAAGTTCAAGTTCAGACCAATCGTAGCCAATATTTTTTCAATGGAACTAAATTAAGAAAAAATGTGGAATTGGAAAATATTGGCGGCTAAATATTACAAAGAGTTCAATTTAGTCCTCAACCCCGCATTTTGCCAATACAATGTTACCTGCAGTTTTTTTTTAGGTAATAAAGGTGTTTCTTATGTTTATTACTTTCCAACTTCCATCTTTTTGTTTTTCCAATAAGTAACCAAACCCAATTCCGAAAACTGTTTCATAATATATTGTTTCAATGTATGCAAGGTTATCATTGAAGTAAACAGGATTTGAAAATTGATATAAATTTATACGTTCATAAATTTCTGTTTTATTTGCCAATTTAATGTTAGGATTTAGTTTTGAATCAATATTTAGGGAATCAAAAACGTATTTATTTTGTTTCAACAAGTTTAGAGAATCTTGTTTCCGTGTTTGTTTGTCAATTTTGCCAAAGTCAAGTAAATGAATAATGTTTTTATTGAAAAAGGGTGGTGGTCCTGGTTCTTCCCCCAAAATTTCTTTTTGACTTGGAACATAAATTTGTAATTTTTGCAATTCAGGATTAACCAAAAATATTTTTTCAGGTTTTAAATTTTTTCGGTCAGATTCATATTTAATAAACGCATTTAGAATTTTGTTTATTTCTTGATTTTCTTCAGTTTTACTTTTTGCGCAACTAACGTTCAGAATGAATAAAATTACAAGAGTTAAAGTTATTTTCATTTTATGCGGGATTTCTGGTAAAATTGCAGGTAACGGAAAAAGTATTTGCGAAGGGCGGGCTAAATTGGACGAATAGTTCAATGTAGCCCAACCGGAGCAGATGCTTTTTCAGATTGTCTAAATTAATAAAAAAAGCAATATGAAAAGCAGCTGCGGCTAAATGTAACCACACTTCATATTATATATTCAACCCCGCCTTTTGCAAATACTATGTTACCTGCAGTAGTTTTATTCATTTTGTTTGGCTTGTTGAATATTGTGATGACCAATTAATTCATAAACTTTTTCATTCCCGTATTCTCTAATCAATCCTGTATTTTGAAAAATGAATTCTTCTATGATTTTTTCACTTCTTTTTTTTCTTGAAAAACTTGCAATTAATTCACCAATAAAATAAAAAGGCACATTTATTATTCCCCGAAAAGATAAGAATCCTAAAGTTGCAGTTTTAATATAACTTTTTTTTCTCAATTGTTTTCCGCAATTTTCGCAAACAATAATTTCAGAGTCAAAAGTTGAATCAAGAGCAGAAAGATAATGAATGTTAAAACCTTGAACATTGTTAAATTTTTTTCCACACTCACTGCATTCAGAGTTTTGAATTTGTTTTTTCAAATTTTGCAATTCAGCGCCTTTGAAAAAATTTCTTTCCAATTTTATCCAATCAAGAAGTTTTATGTCAAGATTTCTCCGCTTAATTTCAGACTCAAGAATTGGAATCGCATCTTCTCTCAAACTTTTGCTCTCATTCATAGCAAGATTCAAGATTTTTTGGTCGTTAAAATTCTTGTAAGCATCTGTTAGTTCTTCTTTTGTGAGCATTTCGGTGATACTATTGCAGGTAACGATTTTTGGCTTTGCGATGGCGGTTTTTATACGGCATAAATTTTCAAAACCGCTATTGCAAAACCAGTGTTATATGAAGGTGGGATTTCACGCACTACACCTGATTAGAAGCACTTAAAAAGAAAAAGAAAAAATGAGCGTGGGAAACAATTTAATTTTAAAAAAAAATGGAAACAATCGTAAAATTTTTAATTACAATTTCAATCATTGGATTGATTGGCTATTCAGTAATTGGAACTGATGGGAAAGTAGATGCTATTAAGAGCAAAGCACCATATGAAATTAAAAAAAGAGGGTGGAAAATCTTAAGGTACGAGGGGTTTCAATACGGAAGTTGGGGCGAACACGGAGGAAAGGTTTGGTATCACGTTGCAGACACTTTAAATCCATCAATCCAATACCGTGTGTTTATTACAATGTGGAATAATGAGTTGCAATACCATTATGGTTCACCTGAAGTTTTGCAACGAATTGAAGTTGATTATCAAAAGTAAATGAGCGTGGGCAGATTTTTTCTTTTTCTTTCTCCCGAAAGTTCAATTGAAGCACTCCTGCCCACTTTCATATAACGGAAAAAGTATTGGCGAAGTGCGGGCTAAATGGAACGAAAAGTTCAATTTAGACTAAACGGAGCCGATATTTTTTCCATGAAACTAAACTACAAAAATAATGTGGAATCAATAGCGTCCTAAATAAAAAAATAAGAAGGAATTAAAGTAACTCAAAGTATCTTTGAGGTTGACAACAAAAAAACCTTCTTATGGATTCAAAATT
>NZ_JADQBD010000099.1:0-7596 GCF_017808115.1 Chryseobacterium sp. RR2-3-20
GATTGGTTTTAAACCAATTTATGCTTATTTTTGAAAAAAGGCTCAGATTATAAAATCCAAGCCTAACTTTTCTACTTACACACTTTACGGGATAGTGTCGTTAATATCTAAATTAATTTAATTAACAATCCGTTATTGTTATTCCATTCAAATTATTTGATATTAAAATATTACTAAAACAATCAGCTATTTTCATCAATTTCAATATCCAACTGGCGTAGAAGTCCTTGGATTTCCGAAAGTGAAAATTTTGTTTTTTTAAATCTGTTTAAAGAAGGTTCGATAGTATAGTTGTAAGAATTTCTGAAATCTGCTTTCTCAAGATTTGTTCTTTCGAAAACAGCACCACTAAGGTCGCAACCTGAAAAAATACATGCTGTAAGATCGGCTTCAGAAAAATCTACTTCAATTAGTTTAGAATTTTTGAAAACAGTTTTTCTGATGGTCGATTGATAAAATATAGAATTATTTAAAGAACAATTATCGAATGTAAAAGACATTCCAAATTTGTTGCAGTCGCAAAAAGACATTCCATACATTTTACAGTCTTTAAAAGACACTTCTCTAAAAGCAGTTCCCAAAAGTTGAGTCATGCTCAGATTACACTCAATAAATTCACAATCAGTAAATTTAAAATCCGAAAGGTTTACATTTTCGAAATTACAGTTTTTAAAAATACAGTTTTCATATTCTCCTCCTGCTAAAGCTATTTGAGTAAAATTTACGGTATCGAAAGTATCATCAGAAATATAATTCTCTTTCATAATTTTTGTTTTGAATTTAAAAACAAAATACTTAAATGAAGTATAACAAACTCAAATTTAATTATACTAAGCTATTTTTATCAGCATAATTAAGCTTAAAAAATATAAAAGTCATAATAGAAAATGCAAGTAAAGAACTTCCCCCATAACTGAAATAAGGCAACGGAATACCAACGGTAGGAAAAAGCCCCATAACCATGCCCAAATTAATAGAAAAATGCATGAATAATATTGAGGCGAAGCAATACCCGAAAACGCGATTAAAAACAGATTTCTGTTGTTCGGAGAGGTAATATATTCTGCCGATATAAATTAAATAGAAAAGAACCAGAATAGCACTTCCAACAAATCCCCATTCTTCTCCTACTGTACAGAAAATATAATCGGTTTCTTGTTCGGGTACAAATTTACCTTGGGTAACAGAACCTTCACGATAGCCTTTACCGGTAAGTCCACCAGAACCTATTGCTGTTTTAGAATACAGCAAATTGTATCCGGAAGTATCCCGAAATTCTCTTTCTCCTTTATAGAGAACTTCAACTCGCTCTTGTTGGTGTTTTGGTAGTTTTTCGAAAATGATAGGTGAAATAACCGATAAACCAGCAAGTAAAACGATAATTGCTACTCCCGGTAAAAGGTTGTAAATGTTTTTTCGGAGAAAAGCGGCATTAAATGCAAACCAAATTCCGCCAATAACCAGAATAAAAACCGTAAAGTACCATAAACTCCATTGTAGTGGATCATTCAGATAATTGGCAATTAAGAAAACTGCTGCAAAAAGTCCGCCCACAACAAAAAGTTTCCCGGAAAGACCTTCTCGGTATAACGCAATAAAAAAAGCAGTAAAAACAAGCAGCGAACCTACATCGGGAATAGATAAAACTGTAATAGCAGGGATTCCGATAATAGCTAAAACCGTGAGCAGAGATTTTCTGTTATGAAGATTGAAATCTGCACTAGAAACGTAATTTGCCAACATAAGTGCCACACCAATTTTGGAAAACTCTACGGGCTGCATGGTAAAACTTCCGAATTTATACCAGTTTTTCTGTCCAAGGATTTCTGTTCCGAACACGTGAAGTCCTGCAAGCATAAGTACACCTCCGATATAAATAATACCAGACATATTTTCGAAAAACTTGCTGCGGCTAAAGAAGATAATAATTCCTACGAAAATCGAGATTCCAAAAAACAATAATTGTTTTTTTCCCAATCCCTCATCTACACTGTAAATATTGGCTATAGCAAAAATGCACAGCAGAAAATAAAGACCAAGCCCAATTTTATCTATTCCTTCTGTCCACTTCATTGTCTTTTGGTATTTTGCTGTTGCTCTTTCGTTTTTTTCAGTAATTCTTCTTTCTTTTTCTGAACAAGGATAAGGCTGTCTTTAATTCTTTTCAGTTTCACAGAATCTGGTTTTGGTTCTTTATAAAGACCTTTCCTTTTCAGATCTGCAATCCATTGTCTTTTATACTCGGGCATAAAACTGGCGGTAACCATTTTTTTGTAGAGATTTTCTCTTTTTAAATCGCCCATAATATATTTTTCGGCAATCACTGTAGAGGCAGGACCTGCCCAAGTCGCACCAAAACCTGCGTGTTCCATAACCGCAACAACCACAATTTTCGGTTTATCTGCTGGAGCAATAAGTACAAAAATTGAATTATCTTTTCCCTGAGGTACCTGTGCAGTTCCGGTTTTTGCAAGTTGGGTAAAATCATTAGACTTTAAACCTCTTGCCGTTCCTGCAAGTACAACCGCTTCCATCCCTTTCAGAACAGGATCAAAATATTTTTTATCTACTAATGTTTGGTGTTTTTTCTTAAATCTTGGATCAGGATTAGGTTTACCATCAATAGATTTCACAATATGTGGCGTATAATACCAACCTTTATTTGCAATGGCTGCAACATAATTAGCAAGCTGAATAGGAGTTACCAAAACATCTCCTTGTCCCATTCCGTTATAAATTGCTCCGGTAGACATTTCATCCCAGTCTTTAAAATCCTGTCTTTTGGATCCGCTGGCTTTCATAATGGCTTTGAATCTTCTTTCGTAAAAATCACCTGAAGGAATTCTGCCTTTAGCACCTACGGCAAAATCATTATTCAGAAATTCTCCTACTCCGAAACTGCTCATTATTTTCTTCCATTCATCAACACCTTTAGACGGGTTTCCTGGATATTTTTTGATTATCTTGATAAATGCATACGTGAAAAAACAGTTACTCGAAACCTGAATAGAAGGAATAAGCGGATCTGCCCCTCCATGTCCTTTAATTCTTTTTCCTTTATAGAAAAAACCACCACCACAAGGGAAAATTGTTTTTTCATCCATTACTCCCATCTGCATTGCTGCCAAAGCAGTCAGAAGTTTAAACGTAGATCCTGGAGGATATGCAGCCTGTAAAGAACGGTCGAAAGTAGGTTTATTCTCGTAAATAGTGTCTTTTGAAAGTGCATATAGATTTTTCGATTTGTAAGGTCCTGTAAAAAGATTAGGATCAATATCTGGTCCTGTAGCAGAAACCAAAACTTCGCCGTTGTTAGGATCTATGGCAACAATAGCACCGTGTTTATTCACGAGCATTTCTTCAGCCATTCTTTGCAAATCGTAGTCTATTGTTAAAGTAATATCTTTTCCGGTAACAACATCACGATCGAGAGTTCCGTTTTTGTAAGGACCAACGTTTCTGAGTTTAATATCTTTTTGAATATACTTAATTCCCTTTATTCCTCTGAGTTCTTTTTCATAAGCTTTTTCAACACCCGTTTTTCCGATAAGATCTCCGGGTAAATAATATGCCGAATCTTTTTTAATATCACGTTCGTTAACTTCACTGGTGTATCCTAATAAATTTCCGGAAGTAGAAACTTCGTACTGTCTCTGTGGACGCTGAACGATATTGAAAGCAGGAAACTTAAAAATAATTTCCTGTACTCTTGCAATGTCTTCTCTGCTTAGATCTTTCAGAAAAGTCATTGGTGTAAGTTTAGAATAGTATTTTTCTGTCTTAATTTTATTAATTCTGTTGATAAAATCTTGCTCGGTAATTTTCATCAGGTTACAGAACGCAACTGTGTCAAAGTCGGGTTTCATCAATGCCTGAGTGAAAGAAATTTCATACGCAGGCTGATTTCCCACCAAAATTTTACCGTTTCTGTCGAAAATAACGCCCCGTTGAGGTATGATGTATTCAGTCTTAATGGATGTGTTGGCTGCATTAAGTGCATAGCGGTCTGTAAATAACTGTAGGTAAGAAAGTCTTGCTATAAAAATTACAGCAATGATGATAAGAACGGATAAGATTTTTAAATGACGTGGGTTCAAACTTTTTGTTTGATTTTAAAGATTAATGCGTAAATAATGATAAATATAAAGGAAATCCCGGTAGTTACCAACACATTAAGTAAGATTTCAAAAATTCGGCTGAATTTAAAAAACTCTATATACTGCACAAAAAGCTGGTGCAAAAAGATACTCGACAGTAAAAACAGCAAAAACTGAGACCACTGGAGAGACTGAAAAGAGAAAAAATCTGTAGACGTATCCGTAGATGTACGGAATATTAAAGTTCTGAAATAAGCAATAAATGTTGTAGCAAAAGCATTAATTCCTCCAGTATTCAGAAATGTATCCATGATAAGCCCAATTAAAAAGCTTAATGCCAAAAATTGAAATTTATTTCTGAAAAATGGGTAAAACATGACAAAAACCGGATATAAAACCGGTGTATATTTACCAAATATGACGATCCTGTTCAAAACAAAAAATTGTAATGCAACAAGAAACATCATTATCAAAATATCGGTAAATAATGTTCTGCTAATCATGTTCTTTTTTTATTACAGCCTGCATGGTATCCTGAATTTTCTGAACTTCAGCTTTTCTGAGATTTTTCACCACGTATATTTTGTTTAAAGCTCCCATTTTTTCGCTGAGTTCCACAGAAATGTCCCAAAAACCGGTTTTATTGTCTACAGTATATCCTGCAATAGTACCAATCATAATTCCTTTAGGGAAAATTGCAGATTTTCCGTCTGTTTCTATGGTATCTCCAATTTTCAGGGAAACATATTTGGGCACATCTGATAAGTGCATAAGTCGAGAATTATCTCCCCGCCATGTTAAAGTCCCAAAATATCCTGAGTTTTTCAAGGCTGCATTTATTCTGATTTTATTTACACTCAGAATAGATTGTACCAATGCGTAACTGTCGGTAGAATTAATAACGATTCCTGCAATTCCTTTTGGAGCCATTACTCCCATCTGAGGGAAAACACCGTCTCTTCTTCCACGATTTATAGTGAAATAATTATCTCTTCTATTGATGCTGTTGAAAACAATTTCACCATCTGTAAAAGTGTATATTTGTCCGCCTCCCACAGTATCATGCACTTTTCGGAATTGAGGATTTGCAGCACCTTGTTTCCCGTAAAGCTGTACCATTAAAGATTTGTTTTGTGCAACAAGATCTTCATTTACCTGTTTTAACTTGAGATAAGAAACCCCCTCATCAATTCCACCCGAAACCCAAGAATTGAATGCTGCAGTTTGCCCGGCAAGCCAAGATTTCTGCATCGCATTTTTAGAAAATATCAGAACAATAGCAATAATTTGCAGGAAAACAAAGAATACAAATAGAGCATTCTTAGAAAATAATCTCAGCAAAAATCCCATTCCGATAAAAAGTCGTAAAAATTAAAAATTATTTAATTAAGAAATTGAATTTATCCATATTCTTCAACGCAATCCCTGTACCTCTTACAACAGCTCTCAAAGGATCTTCTGCAACAAAAACGGGAAGCCCGGTTTTCTTGTGAAGTCTGTCTGCAAGGCCTCTTAGTAAGGCACCTCCTCCGGCAAGATAAATTCCTGTTTTGTAAATATCCGCTGCCAATTCTGGTGGAGTAAGAGAAAGAGTTTCCATTACAGAATCTTCAATTCTAATGATAGATTTATCTAAAGCACGGGCAATTTCCTTATATCCAACCATTATTTCTTTTGGCTTTCCAGTGATAAGGTCTCTTCCCTGTACCGGAATATCGTCGATATCTACATCAAGATCTTCAACAGCAGAACCTACTTCAATCTTCACTCTTTCAGCAGTTCTTTCTCCGATGTATAAATTATGATGCGTTCTTAGGAAATAAGCAATATCATTGGTAAATACATCTCCTGCAATTTTTACGGATTTGTCGCAAACGATACCTCCCAAAGCTACTACAGCAATTTCGGTTGTTCCGCCGCCTATATCGATAATCATATTTCCTTCCGGTTTCTGAACATCAATCCCGACACCTATTGCAGCTGCCATTGGCTCATAGATTAAGCGTACTTCTTTTGCATTCACTTTCTGAGCGGAGTCTCTTACTGCTCTTTTTTCAACTTCAGTAATTCCTGAAGGAATACAGATTACAATTCTTAACGCCGGCTGGATAAATTTACCTTTTATTCCCGGAATAAGTTTAATAAACTCTTTAATCATGTGTTCCGAAGCGTGGAAGTCGGCAATAACACCGTCTTTTAGCGGTCGGATTGTTTTAATATCTTCATGGGTTTTTCCCTGCATATGTTTCGCCTGTTCCCCTACAGCAATCGGTCTTCCAGTAGAACGCTCAATGGCTACAATGGAAGGTTGGTCTATAACAATTTTATTATTATGGATGATAAGCGTGTTGGCTGTTCCCAGGTCTATCGCAATTTCTTGCGTAAACATATCGAATAAACTCATAATTTTCTGCTTGATTTAAGTTTACAAAGATATGAAAAATGAATTATTCTAAATTTTATTAATGAAAAAAAAAGGTTAAAATTTCATTAAAAACTTTAACCTTTGCTTGTTTACTTATTTTACAATTATTTTCTCTTTCAGTTTGTTTAAATCTGAAACAACAAAGTAAACGCCTGGCGAAACTCCAGACAATTGATATGTGGATGTGTTTTTATAAATTCTAATAACCTTGCCAGAAATGTCTACTAGTTTTATTGGCGTGGTTTCATCTTGCAGGCCTTTTATTTTGAAGTAATCCGTAGCGGGATTAGGAAATACAGAAATCTTCGCTACATTGTTTTTTGTTTCTATAGTAGACAAACTGCCATTTGTTATAACAACATCGTCTACAACAGCTCCGAATGTAATAAATGCATTACCGGTACTGTAAATAAAACGTATTCTAAAGTCGGAATTGCTAAAAGCAGATAAACTTATGTTTGAAACTTGAAAGAAATCTAGCTCGGAGCCAGCTCCGCTTCCTAGTTCCTGGCCTGCCGATGACCAAATTGGTACCCATGCTGTTCCTGTGTATGCCTCTGCGTATAAAGTGCAATCTGGGTCTAATAAAAAATTGCTTACAAAAGTTTTAAAACTTAATGTTGCATTTGGGTAATTAGACAAATTCATTACCGGGGAAATTAGAGTCGCGTCTGTAGTAGGAAAAAACTGATAAGGAGACGCGATTACAGCACCAAACATTGCGGCTTTACTAGATACAGGAACGTTGTAGTAATTATCACCACAATACCACAGGGTACTGGGTTGTGTTTGGTTTGTGGTTGTCCAGCCACTAGGTAATGCTGAACCTTGAGTTCCATTAAAGTTTTCAGAGAGTAATTGCGCTTTATGTAATCCGCAAATCGACATTAAAGCTGTAAAAAGTAAGATTTTTTTCATTTGTATAAATTTTAGTTTGAATAACCCGTTGTGCATTTTAAATAATACTGACTTTTAAGCAATACTGTCCTAAATAAAAATTATTAAAAATAGAAACAGCCTAAATACCTATTTTACATTTAGCTTTACATTTAATTTCAAAAAAGAACCCCTTGA
>NZ_JADQBD010000009.1:0-77947 GCF_017808115.1 Chryseobacterium sp. RR2-3-20
CTGTTCCCATTCCGAACACAGAAGTTAAGCCCTCTAGCGCCGATGGTACTGCGAAAGCGGGAGAGTAGGTCGCCGCCAGTTTTTTTCAAACCTCATACAGAAATGTATGAGGTTTTTTTATTGTATCCTGTTTTTATTAAAATCCAAATCCAATCCTAATATCAATCCAAATCCCAAAAGATGCTCTTAAACCCATTCAATAAACACTGAAAATATATTGAATTGGCAATTATATCATTAGTGGTTTTATCTTAGTTCAAAGTCAGAAAAATTACTTTTTCGTTTTAATCGGTTTAAAATGTACTTCTTTATCCTACCTTGGTAAATGGTTGTTTAAATATTTTCATCTTCAATGTTACTGTTATTATATATGCATGTATATAACCAATTTTTTATTTTAGGTTTTATTGATTTAAAAATAATTTAAATTTTGTAATGGATATTTTGACTGTTATTCTGAATTTATTTTAAAATATTATAAAATTATTTATATGGTATGTTTAATCATTTTTCACACTATAATTATCCTTTTACTTTTAAATTTTAAAATTCGTAGATTTGCACCATGATAAAAATTGGGGATATAGAGCTGCCGGAATTTCCGCTTTTATTGGCTCCTATGGAAGATGTTAGTGACCCTCCATTCAGACGCCTTTGCAAGATGCATGGTGCAGATTTAATGTATTCAGAATTTATTTCTTCAGAAGGACTAATTCGGGATGCTATTAAAAGTCGTAAAAAACTCGATATTTTTGATTATGAGCGTCCAGTTGGAATCCAAATTTTCGGAGGTGATGAAGATGCTATGGCGATGTCTGCGAGGATTGTGGAAACAGTACATCCAGATCTAGTAGATATTAATTTTGGATGTCCAGTAAAAAAAGTAGTTTGTAAAGGTGCAGGTGCGGGTGTTTTAAAAGACATTGATTTAATGGTTAAGCTTACAAAAGCTGTTGTAAGGTCTACAAGCCTTCCTGTTACGGTAAAAACCCGTTTAGGTTGGGACAGTCATACAATTAATATTGATGAAGTTGCTGAACGTTTGCAGGAGACAGGAATTAAAGCTCTCACAATCCATGCAAGAACACGTGCACAAATGTATAAAGGTGAGGCAGATTGGGAGCATATTTCAAGAATTAAACAAAATTCTAATATAGAAATTCCAATTTTTGGGAACGGTGATATTGATTCGCCTGAAAAAGCTTTGGAATATAAAAATAAATTTGCCTGTGACGGTATTATGATTGGTCGTGCTGCGATTGGTTATCCATGGATTTTTAATGAAATTAAGCATTTTTTTAAAACCGGAGAAAATCTAGATCCGCCAACTATTTCTGATAGATTATTGGCTGTCCGTCAGCATGCAGAATGGAGTGCCGAGTGGAAAGGTGAAAGATTGGGCCTTGTAGAAATGAGACAGCATTATAGTAATTATTTCCGTGGAGTGCCTCATTTCAAAGATTTCAGAAGAAAGTTTTTAGAAGTTTTTACTTTGGAGGAAATGGATGTGGTCATTCAGGAAGCTAAAGAATTTTACGCAGAATATCAAGCTCAATAATAAATATAAACCCATCAAATATTGATGGGTTTATATTTTATAACTATTTTATTAATATCCTTCCGAAATTTTATTTTGAATTAATGATATTGCAGAAGATGTTCCTATTCTTTTAACCCCCATATTAATCATTTTTTCTGCGTCTTCTGGGGTTCTTACTCCTCCGGCCGCTTTTACCGGTAGTTTTCCAGCATTATCCAGCATTATTTTAATTCCTTCAAACGTTGCTCCATTAGGTTTATCGTTTTCCGTTTTATAAAAACCTGTTGATGATTTAATAAAAATGTTTTTTAAGTCTTTTTCATCAAAATTTTCTTCTGCCCATTCTGAAATTTTTTTCGTCAGATTTGCAATTTCCTGATTGCTTAATACTGCAATTTCGATGATCCATTTTGCAATTTTTTTATTTTGAATGCATAAAAGAGTACATTTTATAAATTCATCCTTTACAAAGTTTAGATCTTGTTGCAAATAAGCTTTATAATTGATTACAAAATCGAGTTCGTCTGCACCATCTGCAATTGCTTTTTTTGCTTCTTCAATTTTTCTCTCTATAGAATCTGTACCTTCTGGAAAACCGATTACGGTTCCTACAGCAACACTAGAATTGCGTTCTTTAATATATTTTTTAATTTCAGCAACGCAGTCAGGACGAATCATAACGGCAAAAATTCCGTTATCGATAGCTTCCTGAGTAAGTTCTTTGTCTTTCTGTAAAGTTTCTGCTACAGATAATCCGGACTGTTCCGGAGTTTTTAAATAAGTGGAGTCTAAATATTCTGCAATATTCATAATTATTAAACTTTTAATTGTCGGTAAATACCTTGTTCCAAAGATATGAAAGTTTCTGTTCTTGTTACTCCTTTCATTTTTTGAAGCAATCTTAAAATTTCCATTAAATGATCGTTGTCTTTGCAAAGCACTTTCAGGAATATGGTATAATTTCCTGTGGTATAATGCGCTTCAACGACTTCATTTACTTCTTTAAGAGCTTTTACAACATCAGAATAATGGCTTGGCTGATCGAGAAACATGCCGATATAGGAAACTACTTTATAACCAATCATTCGTGGATTAAGAATAGAAATTGCATTTTCTATTACGCCTGCAAGTTCAAGTTTTTTTATTCTTTGATGAACAGCTGTGGTGGAAATCCCTATCTGTTTAGAAATATACGTTAAAGAACTTTTAGAATTATCCATAAGCATATAGATGATTTCTTTATCTAAATGATCTAATTCGTAAGTGGTGGTGCTCGTGTTTCTCATATTTGTATTTTATATTAAATTTTCTTTTAAACTCACCAGAACAGGGTAGTGATCGCTAAAACCACCAAGATATCTTGTACCTGCAAAAGTGCGAAAAGGTCTGTCTTCAGAATTTCTTTGTCGTGCTCTTATACTTTCCGGGCTGAATACATCGGCTTTATAAAACTGCCACTTTGTATCTTTATCGAAAAAATTTTCTGAGAGTATAATCTGGTCGAAGAGTAAACCTGATTTATAATGGAACGTAGAATATTTTTTATTGCTGTAAAGGTTTTGAAACGGATTTCTTAAAACCTTATTTCTACTGTTGTCAAAAAGGAAATTAACAAGGTTTTCTTCATCTGGATTTTCATTGAAATCCCCGCAGACAATAACTTTTTCATTATCTGTCTGCATTATTTTTAAAACTTTGCTTCTTATTTCATTCAGAATAAAATTGCGCTTGGGAAGATTAATATCTTTTTCTCTTTTAGAAGGAAGATGAACCACAAATACATTGATTATTTCTGATCCTAGCTTTAGTTTTGCAAAAAGTACATCTCTTGTTGTATCGTAATTTTCGGGGTTACGGTCTACTATTTCAAAGAAAAAAGTAATGGGTTCAGAGTCTAGAACTTCAATTTTAGATTTATCATATATTAAAGCAACATCTACTTTTCTTTCATCCAAAGAATTATAATGAAGAATACCGTATTGAGAGCTAAAAGGATCGAGAGTAAGGAGGTCTTCCAGAACTTTTCTTCCGGAAATCTCACAAAGTCCTATAATGCAGGGAAGAACGCCGTACTGTTCTTTCATCAAACGAAAAACATGCGCAATTTTTGAAAGTTTTATTCTGTATTTTCTTTCATCCCAATTTCTTAGTCCAGATCGAGTGGGATCTAACCTGTGAAGTGGAGGAGGATCGGGTAGGAACAAATTTTCAACATTATAGAAAGCAAAAAGCTCCATCATTGTATTTTAACTAACAAACTGAATTTTATTCGTATAAATTTATTAAAAATATTTAATTAAAAAGGTAGTTAATGATTAAATTCATATCATAAAATGTTATTTTATATTAAGAATGAATAATAAAATTAAAAAAGAGATTGAAATACAATAATTTTCAATCTCTTTTATTTTTCAATGTTATAATTTGAATGTCTTTACAATAAATCTGGTCTTTTTTCGGCGGTAATCTTTAAAGCCTGATCGTACCTCCATTCTTCAATTTTTGAGAAATTTCCGCTTAATAAAATTTTAGGAACTTCTAAACCTTTATAAGTTTCTGGTCGTGTATAAATGGGAGGAGAAAGCAAATCGTCCTGAAAACTATCTGTTAAAGCACTTTGTTCATCATTTAAAACTCCGGGAACTAATCTAATAATAGAGTCTGCTAAAACACAAGCTGCCAATTCTCCCCCAGTAAGTACAAAATCGCCAATAGAAATTTCTTTTGTAATGTGTAGTTCTCGTACTCGCTGATCTATCCCTTTATAATGACCACAAAGAAAAATGAGATTGTCTTTAATAGAAAGCGTGTTAGCAATTCTTTGGTTTAAAGTCTCACCGTCTGGAGTAAGATAAATAATTTCGTCGTAATCGCGTTGAGATTTCAGCTCAGAAATGCATTTATCTAAAGGTTCTACCATCATTACCATTCCTGCTCCGCCACCATAAGGCTCATCATCAATTTGTCTGTGTTTGTTTACAGACCAGTCTCTCAACTGATGAAAATGTACTTCTACAATTCCTTTATCTACTGCTCTTTTTAAAATAGAAGTTTTAAACGGACTCTCCATTAATTCTGGAAGTACGCTTATGATATCAATTCTCATTGCTGTGTACAGTTTTTTTTATTGGGGGCAATTATTAACCTTAATGAAGAATCTTTATTGAAATAGCTCCACATCCAATTGAAAAAAATTGCCAGTTTATTTCGAACGCTCAAAATAAGCATTAAATGAAGAAACATCCAAAAATACCAAGCAAAAAAACCTTGAAATTTGATGAAAGGCAAATCTACAACAGCTCTGTGCTTCCCGATAGTTGCTAGAGAACCTTGGTCTTTATATTCATATTCTACCCATTCATTTTTATTTTTCCGAAGAAAGTTTTTGCCTAAATTTTTTGCCTGATTGATTGCTACATTAGCCACTTGTGGATGTCCCTGTGGATATTTTGGAGTTTCCATATACGCAATATCTCCAATCGCAAAAATATTATGATAACCTTTCACTTTATTGAAACGATCTACAATATAACGGTTTCGCATAAGATTTTCCGCAGGAAAACCATCAATCACGTTACCTGTTACTCCAGCTGCCCAAATTACATTGTTAGAAGGTATTTCTTTTCCACTTCTAAGGTAAACTTTATCACCATCGTAATCGGTAACCACTTCACCACTCAAAAATTTTACGCCAAGCTCTTTTAGGTATTTTTCAGATTTTTCCTGAGCTTCGGGACTCATTACAGCCAATGGTTTTTCGGTAGAACTTACCAGAATAATTTCAAGATGATCGAAATTCATATAAGGATAATCCCTTGGTAGAATCTCTTTTTTCATTTCTGCGAAGGCACCGGCAAGTTCAACTCCGGTTGGCCCGCTTCCAACAATCACAATATTCCAATTGCCATCATCGCTTCTGCTTTTCTCGAGAATAAGCTTTTCGAAAGTGATAAGTACATGATTTCGTATGCTAATTGCTTCCTGAGTATTTTTCATACCGAAAGCTTTAGTTTCTAATTCTTTGTTACCGAAAAAATTGGTTTTACAACCTGTGGCAATAATTAATTTATCGTAAGAAAATTCTGCTCCGTCTGTAATTACTTTATTTTGTGAAGGGATAATCTCTTTTACTTCCGTAAGCCTGAATTGTGTATTTCTGGATCTCTGAAATATTTTTCTGAAAGGAAAAGAAATGTTGGAAGGCTCTATTCTTCCACAGGCAACCTGATAAAATAAAGGCTGAAACATGTGGTGGTTTACTTTATCCAGAACAATAACTTTTTTATTTTTATTGTTGAGCGATTTTGCCAGCTGAAGCCCTGCAAAGCCACCTCCAATGATAATAATCTTTTCCCTTGTTTCCATAATGAACAAATTTACTCTTTTTATTTAGTATTTTATGACACAAAAAGTTAGTTTTGCAAAACTTTATGAGTGGTAAAAAGTACACCAAAAAAACTGCCAAAAGAATACATAAAAAGAGATGGAAATATTATTTTTTCCGTAGAAGAATTCTATTGCTGATACTTATCCTTGCACTGGTGGGAACAGGCTTTTATCTAAAACAGTCTATAACTTATTACTACGCCATGTATTTTAATAAGTTTACACATAAAAAACTTCAGAATACTGAAAGTGAGTCTTTAAGAATTCAGAAAATACTTTCGGATAATCTGGATAAGACTTATGGATTCGATATTTCTCATTATCAGAATAAAGAAGATATAAAATGGGACAGTTTAAGTATAGGAAATAAAACGATTCCTTTAGAGTTTGTGGTGATGAGGGCGACAATGGGAAACCGCAGTGCCGATAAAAATTTTGATGAATTTTGGGAATCTGCAAAAAAGCATAATCTTATTCGCGGTGCTTATCATTTTTACAGAGCAGATGAAGATCCGGTTATTCAGGCAAATAATTTTCTTGAAAATGTAAAACTTGAAAGTGGTGATCTTCCTCCTGTATTGGATATTGAAAAAATGCCAAGAAAAAAATCTAACAAAAAATTAATTGAAGATTTGAAAGTTTGGTGTAAAATTGTAGAAAATACTTACGGAAAGAAGCCAATTATTTATACGTATTATCATTATTATAAAGATTTTCTGAGAGGAGAGTTTGATGGTTATCCCATTTGGCTTGCCAATTATAATGACGTGGCGGAGCCTTCCTCAGAAGACCAATGGCAGTTTTGGCAGTTTACAGAAAACGGCATTGTCTATGGAATTAATTCTAAAATAGATTTGAATATTTACAACGGAGGAATTTGGTCGCTGAAGAATCTGACGTTAAATTAAAGTTATATTAATCCCCATTCAAAACATTTTTTCATAAGCTCCGAGGGATTTTTGGGATCGTTTTTTTTAGAATATTTTTTCTGTGCGTGCGAACGGTATAGAAGGAAATATTCAGGATTTTTGAAATTTCAGATGCAGAATAACCTTTGGCAATAAAACCTAAAATTTCTGTTTCACTTTTTGAAAGTACTTCGTGAGGTATATTTTTCTGTTCCATATTGTAATGCATCTGGTGAAAATCTTTCCGGTTTCCGATTCCCGAAACTAAAACGGTATAAGCGTTTTCCATAGTAAGATGCTGAATATTAGTGTGGATATTTAAGGCCTGTAACAGCTTGCCTTCTTCATTTTTAAGAATGTGCAAATACTGATGATGAAACATTTCATAATTGCCTTTTTCCGTTTTCATCCGGAAACAGTAACTGTTTTTCAGTTGAGTCTGATACTCTCATCCAATTTCCTTGATTTTTTCTATTGTCATTTTCTCTGCTTACATTACAAATTCAAGGTCATCGGGATGGATCAGGTGTATGACTTCTTTAAGATGCGTGGGATATTTGTGAAAACCATGCATGGACAGGATATTTTCATGATGGCTACATAAAGTGCTGGCGGCAAATTTGATCCTGCAATAATAAAACTGACCCCGAGCAAATATTTCTCCGATAATGCGTTCAATGGAGGGAGCCAGCAATATACCGGCATTATTATTCTGGAAAAAATCAGGATAACTGTTCCATACTTTTGCGAGGGAATGCTGCTTTTTGGGATGAGCCGGGTATTTTTTATCCATACTTAATGTTTTCATAAAAATATAAAAAATAACGATTTCAAAAAATTACCTTTTTGCGGTATTGTAAAAGACTTTCGGTTTAAGGAATTTTGTAGAAATAAAGCTATGAGCGGCACGGGATTACTGGCTTTAGATTGACAGCATTATCTTGTAAAATAAAGAATATACAGATCGTAAACAATAAAACTGAGATTATGAAAAATTACTCATCCTTTTCGCTGTATTCCTGGGATTGGGAATTGCGGATGCACAGGCCATAAAAGCAAAAGATCCGGATGCAGTGTTCGGGAAATGGCTTTTTGTCAAAAGTGATAAACCTTTACAGGTACGCTATAAACAGGTAAAAGTGGAGAATAATATCGGCTATTTTCAGCTGCAGTTCCGCATCAACTTTGAAGACGAGATATATTGCGGTAAACCGCAGTGTCTGGGATATTTAATGAATTTCAGCTACCCGCAGGGAGACCTCAGTATGCAAACTCATAAAAATTATAAACTGATGAACAGTTTTAAAGGAGTTTACACTTTACCTGATCTGATAAGTTTTCCTATGAGCTTTTCCGATGGATCGAAATTCATCTTTGAGGACGGACAGCTGTTTGCCGTTAACAGTCCCGGCGGATCACCGCAACAGGCTTACGTGACAACAGCCTGCGTAGATAATATTTTATCCAATTACGCCCAGCATAATTGTCGTGATTTTGATGAAGCGTCAGCTATTGAGCTAAAATAATAGCCGGAAATACTTTAAACAGTTTAATATGAAAACCATATTTACTCTTTGTTTTATTACTTGGATTAGGAATAGGGAAAGCCCAAACAGCAGACGCAAAAAAACGATTAACGAAGCTATACAAAAACTGAATGGTAAAAAGTTTGGAGATTTAAGGATTGAAAAAGCCTCCTATGAAAATGATATTTTGAAATATACAGTCAATGTAAATGTGTTTAGCTTTTTCGGCAATGATGAGGAAACTTATAATGAATATTATTCTAATATAGAATGGCCGGAAATCAAAGAGGCCGGTATAACAAAAAAAGATGGAAATATTGATTATATCCACTTTTCTATTAATTCTAACGGGTATACAAAAAAAGTAGGATTTTATGTGTTGGATAAAGAAGCAAAAAGTGTAATGAAAACCATTGAAATATTAAAAAACAGTAAATAAAACTTGTGGCTCAATTTGTAAGAGAAATTCATATAAACTGTCCTGCATGTGTATCCTGAAAAAATAAACTTTATTACTATGAAAGCGATTATCATATTTTTCGGATTAGGAATTGTAAATGCACAATCTGATACGAAAATTTTAAGTCAGCCTATCAATGTTCTTACAAAACCTGGTGGCTGGTATAATATTCATTTTCCAAAACCTATTCATTTTAAAGAGAATGATCAGTTTAAGGAAGGAATGAAGCTGCTGGGATTTGATAAAAATCTGTGTTATGCCTACAAGGCAATGACTGATAACCATGATGATGACGATGATACAACAAATTATGAATATGCAGCCATAATTTTTAAAGCGGCAGGTATTGTCAATGGAGATCCTGAGAAGATAATAGGTGAAAAACTTCGCAGCTTTTGGGAAAAGAATGGGGATAAAATTGGCTGCCATGATGGGGTACATACAGTTTCTTTTTATAAATCGGGTCTGCGGAATTTCCGGAATCATTTCTTAGGAGAGGCATTGTATTTTAAACTTCCCCGGTTTAATGATGTCGGTTTTGAAGATGGAGGCCGTACGTTGCTGGATGCTGTAGCAGATGAATATCAGAAATATGATTATGATAAAGTCAATTTTTATCGAAAGGATTTAGCCTATCTATATGACCGATTGCGGGCTCAGGGAGCAAAACATCGGTTTGAACTGGAAAAAGAAAAAATCATTCCTACTGATAAAGAATTATATAAACAATTTATTCCGGCATATTATGAAGCTGCTGAAAAGGGAGATGCCTGGGCAATGTTTTCCATAGCCTATACTTATATTGTTGGAATGTATGTTCCGAAGGACTTGGCTAAAGCAAGAAAGTGGATGGACAAAGCCACTAAAGAAGCTTTAGACAAGAAAGATTACTGGGCATTAGGCTTTTTTGGCGTAACCTATGATGAAAAATTAAATGACCCGAAAACAACTTTTTCTATCTATAAAAAAATGGCTGATGGCGGAGATAATAGTGGAAGAGTCCGGACAGCCAATTTCCTGTTTTCCGGTTATGGTACTGAACGGAATGTGGATGAAGCTTTTAAATATTATATGCTTGCCAAAAATGAATCAACTGCACAGGCGATGATAGGCAGAATATTGGTAGAAAGAGGACAGAAGGAAGAAGGAGCAAAATGGCTCAGATGGACTTCTCAGACAGGAGGTATGCAGATGCCCATTGGAGACGGATATACCGTGACTGAATTTTGCAAAAAACATAATATCAAAGAAAGTGAACCGCGGATAGAGCCCAAAGATCTGGGGTTGTAGTTATTTTTCATTCCGCTAATGTTACAGTACTCAGAAGAGTATTGTTTGAAACAGCTACGAAATAGAGTATCGAAGGAAAAAAATAGACAGACCTAATTAAGCAAAACAATAACAACTAAGATTATTAAAAAATCACTTATCCTTTTCGTTATATTACTGGGACTTGGAATTGCGAACGCACAGAATAAAGAATACAAAGAATATTACGATTACGGAAAGCTCAAATAGGAAGAAAGCTATAAAAATGCGGATGGCGGGAGAGAAGGAGAAAATAAAGAATATTATGATAAGGGAGAACTAAAATATCTCATGAGTTATAAAAACAGACGGCTTGACGGTGAATCCAAAATGTATTATAAATCCGGGAAGCTGATGGGGGTTGAAAACTATAAAAATGATAAGCCGCAGATGGTGAACTGAAAAATTATTATGAAAACGGAAAGCTGGCATTCTTTGTTAGTGTAGTTGATGGAAAACCAAAAGGAGAATATACACATTATTTTGATAACGGACAGGTTGCTGTTAAAGGAAATTTCGTTAACGGATAGGTTGAAAATGAAGTTAAATATTATTCGAAAGCGGTAAACCAAAAAAAACTGAAACCTATAAAAACTGAAAATTAAACGGTTTATCAAAAGGGTTTTATGAAAATGGAAATACAGAATCTGAATTTCATTATATCAATGAAGAGAAAGATGGTGAATGTAAGTGGAATTATGAGTCAGTAAAGCCCCGCAAAATTATAAATTATAAGAATAAAGAGCTCAACGAAGAATATAAAGAATATCATGAGAACGGGCAATTAGCTATAACTAAAAATTTGGTGAATGAAAAAGGGGAAGGTATGGTTAAAGCATATCATTCTAATGGAAAACCTAAAAGAACCTGCAATTATACCAATGGGAATAGGGATGGTGAGTGTAAAGAATATTATGAAGACGGGCAGCTGAAAATGAAGATAACTTATAAAAAAGGAAAACTTGAAGATGGATCAGAATACTTTAAGGAAGACGGCTCACCAGATCCGGAGTTAAAAAAGCTCGGTGATTTTCTTGATAACAAAGCTTATGAGCAGAACAAACAAAAAGGAAAAAAATAATTCAGTCGGGTACTTAGGTTTTTGCTACTATATTTAATAAATAAAATAAGGTAGTATCTCACTAACTGTGTAAGTTAAAAAGTTATTCTGAAAAATTTTGAGTCCTTAAAGCTCAAAAAATTTTTCGGAAATAACTTTTTACTATTTTTAAACCTACATAGTTATGATCGACAAAGAAGAATTATTAAACAACAAGGATTTTTACAAATCTTTCAAAAGTTGGAGAAGATTTAACTTCATTCTTCAAAGAACTGCAAAAAAAGGCAGTAGAACACACGCTGGATGCCGAACTGGATAGCCATCTGGACAATACAAAACATGATAAAACTACCGGCGGAAATTATCGAAACGGTCACGGAACCAAGAAGATAAAGTCCTCTTTTGGAGAGTCTGAGATTAAAGTCCCTAGAGATCGAGAAGGTAGTTTTGAACCTGCTTTAGTTCCTAAAAGACACAATATTATCGATGGTTTGGAAAATATTATCATCTCGTTCTATGCTAAAGGTATGAGCGTGAGCGATATCGAAGAACAAATCCGTGAGATGTATAATTTTGATGTTTCTACTTCCACTATCTCCCGAATCACCAGTGCGGTTGCCAGTGAAGTAGTCGCCTAGCAAAACCGACCTTTGGATGATGTATATCTTATTGTGTGGATGGATGGAATCGTTTTTAAAGTTCGGGAGAACTCAAAAGTCATCAATAAAACCATTTATTTAGCAGTAGGATTAAACCGAGAAGGAAGAAAGGAAGTACTTGGAAATCGAAGATTCGACGTAGTCAATGTGGCTCGGAAAGAACGAAAGTTCCAGCTTTTGGATGAGCGTTTTAACTGATTTGAAAGCCCGTGGTGTTGAGGATATTCTCATCACAGCAACCGATAATCTGAATGGTTTCACCCAGACCATTCGTTCTGTTTTCCCTGAATCTCAAACCCAAATCTGCGTAGTTCATCAGATTAGAAACGCTTGTAAATACGTGGTTTGGAAAGACAGAAAAGAATTTTCTGCCGATATGAAGCACATTTATACAGCCCCTACAAAAGACGCTGCAAAGGCCGCCTTAGAAGATTTTGCTTCTAAATGGGAAAGTAAATATTTATATGCCATTCAGTCCTGGAGAAATAATTGGGACGAATTAACTGTTTTTTTGAATTCCCTCTTGAAATCCGAAAAATCATTTACACTACCAATTTAATTGAAAATCTCAACGGGAAAATAAGAAAATACACCAAGAATAAGATGTCTTTTCCTACTGATGATGCAGTCTTGAAATCAGTGTATCTCGCTATAAAAGAATCGATCAAAAAATGGACAATGCCAATCCAAAATTGGGGAATTGTTTTAAACCAATTTATGCTTATTTTTGAAAAAAGGCTCAGATTATAAAATCCAAGCCTCAACTTTTTAACTTACATACTTTATGAGATAGTGTCTAAAATAAACAAAAAAGAGGCTGTCTCAAAAGCGAGATAGCCTTTTTTATGCAAAAAAGGAAAGCCTCGGCTTTCCTAATAGTTGCAAATTTCGTAATTTGCTGTGTGCTAACTAAGTCAAAAGTAGTCTTTAAAGATTACAATCCCAAAGAAAATTTGCTTTTTCCTCCGAATTTATCGGAGTTGATTGATGAAAAGCATCCTGTGAAAATAGTTTCAAACATCATCGATGGTTTGGATATTAAAAACTTAATCAAAAGCTATAAACCGGGAGGAACTTCATCTTACCACCCGAAAATGCTTTTGAAAGTATTGATTTATGGTTATTTGAGTAACATTTATTCAAGCCGGAAAATGGAACAGGCATTGAAAGAAAACATCCATTTTATGTGGCTTTCGGCGATGAGCCGTCCTGATCATAATACGTTGAACAGGTTTCGTAGCGAGCGATTAAAAGGTGAAGTAAAAGCCATCTTTACACAAATTGTTTTGCTTTTGGAGAAGGAAGGTTTGGTAAGCCTGGAAACCACTTTTGTAGATGGGACCAAGATAGAGGCCAACGCCAACCGCTATACTTTTGTTTGGGGAAGAGCCATCAAGAAGCATCAGGTAAGAATTGCAGAGCAACTGGAAGAACTTTGGAATTATGCAGAAAGTGTGGCAAAAGAAGAGCTTCAAAACACTGAAAACATCGATTTTAAGGAGATTGATTCCGAAAAAGTAGCACAAACCATAGACAAGATCAACGAGGTGTTGAAGGATAAAAAAACACCTTCAAAAGTTCGCCAGAAACTGAATTATGCCAAGAAAAACTGGGCAAACAATTTGGATAAATATAAAAAGCAACAGGCGATTTTACAAGCCAGAAACTCTTATTCCAAAACCGATACAGATGCTACTTTTATGCGGATGAAACCGAAGGTTCGCGAATTCCATTGAAAAAACAATAAATATGTAATAATGAGCAATGAGGATCATATGCGAAACGGACAGCTCAAAGCGGCCTATAATCTACAGATTTCTACGAATAAACAATTTATTTTACATTATTCCATCCATCCCAATCCTACGGATACCAAAACATTGGAGTCTCATTTAAAAGGTTTTGAAGACCGCTATCATAAAGTTCCGAAAGAGCTCGTTGCCGATGCCGGTTATGGTTCAGAAGAAAACTATAACCTACTGAAAAACAAGAAAATAAAACCTTATATTAAATACAATTACTTCAGAAAAGATCAAAAATCGGGACAAATAACCACTTCTCAAAACAATCCCAAACTGGCAAAAATCAGAGAAAAGGCTTTTAAACTTCTCAATACCAAGAAAGGCATTAAACTCCGAAAACAGCGATGTCACGATGTTGAACCTGTTTTTGCAGAGCTCAAACACAACAAAAACTTTAAACGCTTTATGCTTCGAGGAAAAACCAAGGTCGAGGTAGAAATCGGCATCCTAGCCATTGCCCATAATCTCAAAAAAATGGCAAAAGCAGCCTGAAATAGACTGTTTTTTGACTTTTTTAGCTTTGTTTTTCAAAGTTTTTATAAAAACAAAACCCTAAAAATGTTTTTTTTCAACTCAGCACAAAAAAGAGGCTGCCCTTTTGAGACAGCCTCTTTATATTACTCATTGCTTATCGCACATTACCGATTACAAAGAAGCTGCATGAATTAACATATCAACTAATTTGTTAGAGTATCCCATTTCATTGTCATACCAAGAAACAAGTTTTACAAAGTTTGGAGAAAGCATGATACCTGCATCTTTATCGAAGATAGAAGTTCTCTTATCTCCTACGAAATCCTGAGAAACTACAGCATCTTCAGTATATCCAAGAATACCTTTCAATTCACCTTCAGAAGCAGCTTTAATTACAGCACAGATTTCTTCATAAGAAGCACCTTTTTCAAGTCTTACTGTTAAATCTACTACAGAAACGTCAACAGTTGGTACTCTGAAAGACATACCTGTTAATTTTCCGTTCAAAGAAGGGATTACTTTTCCTACTGCTTTTGCAGCACCTGTAGAAGAAGGGATAATATTGTTTAAAGCAGCTCTACCACCTCTCCAGTCTTTCATTGAAGGACCATCAACCGTTTTTTGAGTTGCAGTTGTAGCGTGTACAGTCGTCATTAAACCTTCTACGATTCCGAAGTTATCGTGGATTACTTTAGCCAAAGGAGCTAAACAGTTTGTAGTACAAGAAGCATTAGAAAGAATTTTTACATCATCTGTAAGGTCTTTATGGTTTACACCCATTACAAACATTGGTGTATCGTCTTTAGACGGAGCAGAAAGAATAACTTTTTTAGCACCTGCAGTAAGGTGTTTTGCAGAACTTTCTTTATCTAGGAACAAACCTGTAGATTCTACTACGTAATCTGCACCGATTTCGTTCCATTTTAGGTTAGCCGGGTCTTTCTCAGCAGTTACTCTGATTTTTTTTCCGTTTACCACAAGATCATTACCTTCTACAGAAACTTCTCCTGGGAAAACTCCGTGTACAGAATCATATTTAAGCATATAAGCCATGTATTCTGCATTGATAAGATCGTTGATACCTACAACTTCGATGTTGCTTCTTTCTGTCATTGCTCTGAAAACAAGACGACCGATTCTACCAAACCCGTTAATACCTACTTTAATTGTTGACATAGTGTTTTACTTTTTTTAAAATTATATAATATTTAGATTGCTAAAATTTCTGAAATCAACAAAAGATCTTTGTCGATTTCGTTGTGCTTTTTAATGGCTTCTTCAATAGGCGTGTATACTAGACTGTTAGATCGCATTCCTGCCATTACATTGGTTTGTCCTTCCATAAGTCCTACAACAGCCCCGAATCCCAGTCTGCTTGCTAAAACTCTGTCTGCACAGCTAGGAGATCCTCCTCTTTGGATGTGTCCCAAAATAGCGACACGAATATCGTAATCCGGAAATTCTTTCTTGGTTTTTTCGGCAAGTTCATAGATGTTTGCGAGTCTTTCGCCTTCTGCTACCACTACAATGCTGGAAGCTTTACCTGTTTTTTCAGCTTTTCTGAAATTGGCAAAAAGCTCGTCCATACTGTCTTTTTTCTCAGGAATCAAAATGTCGAGAGCACCGGTTGCCAAACCACTGTTTAATGCAATAAATCCTGCATCGCGTCCCATTACCTCTACAAAGAAAACTCTGTTGTGAGAAGTAGCCGTATCACGAATTTTATCGATTGCATCCATTGCAGTATTGAGTGCTGTATCGTAGCCAATCGTGTTATCTGTTCCGAAAATATCATTATCAATAGTTCCGGGCACACCAATTACTCGTATTCCGAATTCTTCGTTGAAGATTTTTGCCCCTGTAAAAGTTCCGTCTCCACCAATGCATACCAAAGCTTCAATACCATATTTCTGGCAATTGTCGAAGGCTTGTTGTCTACCTTCTTTGGTTTTAAATTCCATTGAACGGGCAGATTTTAGAATTGTACCACCCTGATTGATTATGTTTTTTACTGAGCGAGGTCCCATTTTAAGAAAATCATCATGAATAAGACCATTGTAGCCTTCTCTCACTCCGTAACATTCAATATTATAATAATTGGCAGTTCTTACAACTGCTCTTAGAGCTGCGTTCATTCCGGGAGAGTCGCCCCCTGAGGTAAGAACAGCAATTTTTTTTACAACGCTTTCTTTCATCTAGTAAAAAATTTCAAACACAAATTTACAAAAACAAGTTCAGATAACAGCAGATTGTTAGAATTAATCTCCAATCATATCATTCAGAACTGAAAGAATTTTAAAAGTTTTTGTTGAAAGTTCTACTAAATAATCCTAATGCCTTATGTTGCAGTTGTGATGCTGTAAGTTTTAGATATGTTAGAATTCTAGTTCTTAAATAAGCAAAATAAAAGTGGGTATTAAAACTGCCTTACCATAAAAACAGTACAATTTTAGGGTAATTACAAGTAAAATTTATCCAATTTTTACACTTGTCATGCTTAATGATCCTCCAATAAGGTGATTGTTGAAAAGTTTGATGTCTTCGTTGTTGCTTTTCAAACCTAAAGTATAGATTAATGGCAAAAAGTGGTCTGGAGTAGGAACAGCGTATTGTAAGAATGTTCCTTGGTTTTGATAATTAATCAGATTTTGGAAATTGCCGTCCATAATCCAGGAATTTGTTTTTTCATACGCTTCTACAGCCCAATCCCAGCCGAAATCTACAGTATTTATGTTTTTCCAGTCGATCTTTCTCAGATTATGAACAATATTGCCGCTGCCAATAATTAAAATGCCTTTTTCCCGAAGTTTATCAAGTTTTTTAGCTAAATCAAAATGATACTGTGGTGGTTGGGTGTAATCTATGCTCATTTGGATGACAGGAATATCTGCATCGGGATATAAATGCTTTAAAACAGACCAAGCTCCATGATCTAATCCCCAATTGTAATCTTCTTCTGCCAACAAAGGTTTTATAAGTTCGATTGTTTCATGTGCCAGTTCTGGACTTCCTGGTGCAGGATATTGAACATCAAACAAAGCTTTTGGAAAACCTCCAAAATCGTGTATGGTTTTAGGGTTTTGCATGGAAGTTACCAAAGTCCCTTGTGTAAACCAATGAGCTGAAATACATAATATTGCTTTAGGAGTTGGGATTTCTTTTGCAATATCTCTGAATCCTTGTACAAACTGATTTTCTTCTATAGCATTCATAGGAGAGCCGTGTCCAAGAAAAAGAACGGGCATTTTTTCGGTATTTTTATACAAAGAAGCGATGTTGCTTAAATCTGTTAAATTCATTTACAGGTAGATTTAAAAAGGTTCAGATTCTTTAAAAAAATCTGAACCTTCCGATTAAAAAAAACATTTTTATGAAAAACGCTGTTTTAAGTTTGTGATGATAGTAAATTATGCTTTTACAAATTGTAAATCTCCAGCAATTTTTACATCTTCGCCTACCATTACTCCTCCAGCTTCAAGAGCGGCATTCCAGTTCAGTCCGAAATCTTTTCTGTTGATTTTTCCTTCAAAAGAAAAACCGGCTTTTGTGTTCCCCCAAGGATCTACGTTAATTCCGCCAAAATCAACATCCAGTGTAATTGGCTTTGTAATACCATTTAAGGTAATATTCCCAGTTACAGAGTTATTTAAAGAATCTGCTTCAAAAGTGATTTTCGGATTGGCTTCTGCATTAAAAAAATCGGCAGATTTTAAGTGGTTATCTCGGTCTGTATTATTAGTGAAGATTGAATCTACATCTATAGTAGCGGTTGTTTTAGCATTAGTAAAATTGTCATCTTCAGATTCGATTTCAGCATTGAATTTTGTGAAACTTCCTTTGATGTTTGAAATCATCATGTGTTTTACTTTAAAAGTAATTTCACTGTGAGCTGGGTCTAAATTCCATTTTGTTGCCATTTGTAGTAATTTTTTTGTTGTTATTGTATGGTACAAATTTAGGGCAAGTTTAATACCTAAATCATTGATTTAGGATAAGAAAATGATACTTTAAGAAAAATTAATCATGTTAAATAGAAAAAAGCACTACAAGAGTGCTTTTTATGTTGTATCGGTAGCCTATAGGAGAATCGAACTCCTGTTGCAAGGATGAAAACCTTGAGTCCTGACCACTAGACGAATAGGCCAAATTTTGAGTTTGCAAAAGTATAAATAAACTTTCAAACTTCAAAATTTCAACCTTTATTTAAAATTCTTTTGGATAACAGTATTTTTTATGCCCTTGTCTTCCAGCTCTTTCTGTAGTTTAATGGCATCTTCTAAAGTATAAACTTTTCCGTAAGTATAATAAAATATACCGTTGTTTTTGTTTCTGTCTACATCTTTAAGAGTCTGCAAAATAGGAGAATTGCTGCTTAGTTTATCTTTACCGGCATATACTTCAATATTATAATATCCTGTAACGAGTTTTTGGTTAGGCATAAATCCAACGGCATAAGCGTTTTTAAAACCAGCATCTTTAGCTGTCTTTATATTGATATCTTTTACGGATGCCATATTGGTTACTCCATAATAATATTTATAAATTCCGTTTTCTTTTATCGGAAGGATGTAGTTAAGACCACGAAGTTCAGGATCTGTTAAATTGTACTTGCTCGGAACAGTCATTAAAAGAATTCTGAAATCATTTTTCAGAGGCATTTCAACAGGTTTTGGAGCTTCCTGTTTTTTTATGATTTCTTGTATGCCCGCTCTTTTGTCTTTAGCTTTTTTGTAATCGATAATAGCCTTATAAATATTTTCTGCAACTTCGTCCTGTCCTTTTTCGGAATTAAGATAAGTAGCATCTTCATAATTATTCACAAAACCGGTTTCAATAAGAATAGAAGGCATCGCACTTCTTCTTAAAATGTGTAAATTTTCCTGCTTTACTCCTCTTGAGAATCTTCCGCTTTTCTCAAAATTGGCTTCAACAAAACTCCCCACAATAAGGCTGTTTTCAAGATATTTGCTTTGCTGAAGTTTTAGGGCGATTAAAGATTCGGGAGAAGAAGGATCATAAGACGCAAAGGTTTCTTTATCTTTTTCGTCTAAGTAAATTACATTATTTTCCTGTTTTGCTACTTCCAGATTTTCTCTGTTCTGAGCCGGTCCCTGTACAAAAGTTTCGGTTCCTCTTGCGGTTGCAGATCTGCTTGGAGAAGAATTTACGTGTACGGAGATAAATAAATCTGCTCTGCTGCGGTTAGCGGTGTTTGTTCTGTCTGTTAAAGATGGATATTCATCAATTTTTCTGGTGTAAATTACTTTAAAGTCCTTATTTTTTTCCAGCATTGCTCCTAGTTTGAGCACAACTCCCAAGGTGATGTTTTTTTCCTGTACCACACCTATGTCTGGATAATTTCTGTAAGCACCATGATCACTTCCCCCATGTCCTGCATCTAAAACTACGATAAATTTTTTTTGACAGAAAATGAATGTGGAAGCGAATGTAAGAAGAAATGCTAAAAATATTTTAAAATTTAGTTTGTACATCTTTCAGTTTTAAAAATTATAGTAATTTTGAGCCAAATTATACTTAAGCAAAATTGGACAAAACCGTCTTCAAAAATATATTACAAATTTTAATTATCCTAATTTTTAACAGTTTTTTAGCACAGGAAAGTCCTAAAAAAATGATTAAACCTGCGATAATTAATGATACCATCGTCAAAAAAGATACCGTTATTTCTGCAAAAGAATCTCTGGAAGATGTTTTGGATACTAAAGCAGACGACATCCGAAGAGATGTTCCTAAACGCATGATTTATCTCAACAAAAATGCGCAGGTAAAATATCAGGATTTACAGATAGATGCAGATTACATTTCTATTGATGAGGAAAGAAATGTTTTTTTTGCACGAGGGAAGTTAGATTCTTTAGGTAAATATAAAGAGTTGGTAAAGGTAAAGCAAGGAGGTAAAGATTATGAAACCGACAGTTTTTCTTATAATACAAAAACCAAACAAGCCATAGCATACAATGCAAGAACGGAGGAAAACGAAGGATTAATTGTTGCTGAAAAAACAAAAAAATATAATGATTCGGTTTTTGTCATGAGACATGCCGAATTTACTACCGATACATATTATATAGAAAAGAAAGATACCAGACCAGATTATCATCTTCTGGCTTCTTATATTAAAATGCAGAAAGGAAAGAATAGTTCTTCTTTAATTACGGGACCTGTGCAAATGTTTATAGAAGATGTACCTACACCTTTTGTTATGCCGTTTGCAATCTTACCTTTTTCCAGTAAGCGATCTGCTGGGATTTTAATCCCGAGTTTTGGGGAAAGGGAAGATGTAGGATTTTTTCTCAATGGATTAGGGTATTATCAACCCATCGGAGAACATTTCGATCTTAAAATTCTGACGGATATTTACACAAAAGGAAGCTGGAATATTCGACCTGAAATGAATTATCTTAAGAAATACAGGTACTCCGGTAATTTCTCTGCCGATATTGGTACTACCGTGAGAGGAATTAAAGGGCTAAACAATTATAGTAAAACAGGAACTTACAGAATTGCATGGAGGCATACACAAGATGCAAAGGCTAATCCTTTTCTTAATTTTTCTGCATCGGTAGATGTTACCAGCCAGACGTTTTATAACAATACGGTTAATAACGCCTATGTAATGAATCAAAGTTTTTTGAGAACGCAGCAGAATTCTACACTTACTCTTACCAAAAGATTCCTAACACTTCCGATAACGATAACAGGAACAGCTTCTTATTCTCAAAATTTTGCAACGAATCTTTCAGATTTAAGATTGCCTCAGATGAATGTGGCGATCAATCAGTTTTATCTTTTTAAATCCAGAACAGGAACCAGAAGTGGATTACTCGAAAATATTACCGTTAATACAGGTCTTAATCTCACCAACTTTGTAAGCACAAACGAAGGGGATTTATTTACCAAAGCAATGTGGGATAAAATGCAGACGGGGCTCAAGAATAATATTGCTTTAGGAACCAATGCTACTTTTGCAAAATATTTTACATTCAGTCTAGGAACTACTATTGATAACGCTCTTACGACTAAAACTCTTACTAAATTCTATGATCCTGTACAAAATGTACAAGTAGAACAAATTAATAAAAAACTCGCAGGATATACTATTTTTTCGTCTACGGCAAGTGTACAGACCCAGCTTTACGGGCAGGCAAATTTTAAAAAAGGGAGTGCAATAGAAGCTATCCGACATATGATGACCCCAAGTATAGGTTTTACTTATTCTCCTGATTTTGGAGGTCAGAAATTTGGTTACTTCAGAAACTTTTATGATGCCAACGGTGCACTTACCCCATATTCTATTTTTGATAAAGGTATTGTAGGAACACCCACTACGGGGATGGTTGGAGCATTGTCTTATAGTATCGGTAATAATATAGAGATGAAAGTGCGTTCTAAAAGCGACTCCACAGGAATTAAAAAAATCAAAATTTTTGAATCTCTGAATGTAAGCGGAAATTATAATTTTGCAGCAAAATCTCATCCGTGGTCGGTTATTTCGGTGAGTGGGCAGTCGTCTTTCTTTAATAATAAACTCAGTGTTAATACAAGTTTAGCGATTGAACCCTACAAAATCTTATTTGCTCCGGGTTCTGATGTAGGTATTAGAACTGAAGATTTTGGAAGTTTTAGTGTTCAGGCTTTTCAGGTTGGGCTTACTTATCCCTTAAGCAGCGAGCTTTTTGGAGAAAAAAAGGATCTCTCCAAAATATACTCGCAAAAAGGAGAGATTAGGAACGAAAATTATTATTTTGATGATGATAATTATGCACATTTTGATCAGGCTTGGACTCTCAATGTAAATGCCAATTATCAATATTCTAAAACATTATCCAGAACACCAACAAGAATGGCATCTATCGGTCTCGATGGAAGTATTAAGCTTACTCCTTATTGGAACATCAACGGAAGTACCCATTATGATATGGTTACCAAAGAACTTGCTTACACAAGGATTGGGTTTGCGAGAGACCAAAGAAGTTTTACGATTAATTTCAACTGGGTACCCTTTGGACAATACAAACTTTACGATTTCTTTATAGGGATTAAAGCCAATATATTAAGCGATGCATTGAAATATAAAGACAGAAGTTTTACTCAGCCTAATGCACCTTTCTAAAATCATGTATATTTTAGAATTTAAATTTTATATTTGCACCCGAAATAAATTCTAAGGAATATTTATTGCTATCCAATCTTTGCTGTAAATATTTCATTGGTCATGAAATTATATAATTAATAATTATTATTTTTTGATCGATATTTGAAAAAAATAAAAATGTGATTGGATTATAGCGAACTGTTTCAAGTAATATCTATATAAAAAAAATGAAAACTATTATCAATACAGAAAATGCTCCTGCTGCAATAGGACCTTATTCTCAAGCAAATTTAGCCAAGGGAGTTTTGTATATTTCAGGGCAGATTCCTGTAGATCCTGCTACCGGAAAGCTCGTTGAAGGCATAGAAAAAGAAACTCATCAGGTAATGAAAAATCTTGAAGCAATTCTTACAAAAGCCGGAATGACTTTCAAAAATGTTGTAAAAGCAACGATATTTCTTAAAAATATGGATGATTTTACAGTAATGAATGACATTTATGCTTCGTACTTGGACGCTGAAAGTTTCCCTGCAAGAGAAACAGTACAGGTGTCTTGTCTTCCGAAAAATGTGGATATAGAAATTTCAATGATTGCTCACCAGGATTAAAAAATGAGTTTTTTAAGAAATACAATTGCGGTTTTGGTTGGTCTTGCTATTGCAGGTCTTATCATAACTCTTGGTATAAGAGCGGTTCCGCAATGGATTACTTTTGAAGCTTTTGCTCCTTTTAAGCATTGGGAAAGCTTTTTGGAAAGCATGAAAAATAATAATGCTTTTTTCTGGTTTCTGTTATTTATTTCCGGCTTGGGGACTACTGTTGGAGGAGTGGTAACAGCAATTATTGTAAAGTATGCCAAGGTTGCCTATGCTATACTTATAGGTTTTATCATGCTTTTTGTGGCGATGCTGGATGTTATTATTTTCCCTTATCACCCTACATTCTACAAAATTTCAATATTTCTAGTCTTTTTTCCTTTTGCATGGATGGGTGGGAAAATCGTTGAGGTAATTTATGAAAGAAAGAAAAAAAGGCAAATAGCCCATAAAATAAATGAGTAATTCTAGTTACTTTAAATAACAAAAAACAGTCTTTCAGGACTGTTTTTTTTATATGATGTTATTAAAGAAATTTAAATTGATATTTTTTTAAGAAGTAAGATTAAATAAAGCTATTCTGTAACCTTTCATCCCAAAACCAGACAAAATCCCATCTGTATTGGCAGCCGTAACAGATTTCTGACGGAATTCTTCACGTTTGTAAATGTTACTGATATGAACTTCTGTTTTGGGCTTCTGAATATTTTTCAGACAGTCAGCAATAGCATAAGAATAATGAGTAAAAGCACCAGGATTAATGATTAATGCATCAAAATCGTTTTCCTGCATACGGTTAATAAGCTCTCCTTCTATATTAGACTGAAAATAATCAATTTCGTGATTAGAAAATTCAATTTTCAGATTTTTTAAATAATCTTCCATAGAAACGCTGCCATAGATATCGGGTTCTCTAGTTCCTAAAAGATTAAGATTGGGACCGTTAACAATTAGAATTTTCATTTGAGGAAAGAATTTTGATTATTTTTTTATTGATAAAGATGTTTCTGCAAATATAATGACATTCATCATTACAGCCTCAAAATACGGAAATTGAATAGTATATTTGTGCTAAAGATTTTTATTGTTGAAGTTTTTCCTGTCTTTTTTCATAGTTTTTACCATCGCAATTCGTCCGGTTTTGCCATTGATTAATTATGTGGTGAATTACGATTATATTGTCAAAAATCTTTGCGAAAACCGAACTGTCGAAAATTCTTATTGTAAAGGTAAATGTTACGTTGCAAAGGAGTTTTCTAAAACAGAAAAACAGAACAATAATAATCAGAATATTAAGATTGCAGGTTTAGACGCTTTTGTTTCCAGCGATATTTTTACTTGTTCTAATGTGCAGTATTTTGAGCTTTCTGTAAAAAATCTGTTTTCATCGGGAAATAGGTTTTACGATTCCGAATATTTTTCAAGAATATTTCATCCTCCTTTAGGGTAGGTATTTGCATCTCTTTTTCAGCCTTTTAACTTATTTTAATAATCACTAAACGATTTTCTGTGTAGAATTTTCGGTGTGCATTATTTTAGTATTAAATTTGGTTGATAAACATTTTTTAAATCAAAACAATTCGTAATTTTCAAATCTAAATAAAATGAAATCAAAAATTTTATTCACGGCATTATTGTCGCTATCATTGTTTGCTTGTGCGCAAGAAACTCCAAAAGTAAAACAGAAAAAAAATAATAAATCTGCCAAAACAGAAACTAAAACCGTAAAATTTGCCAATGCAGAAGATCCTATCTGCCACATGAAAACCGAAAGTACAATGAAAGATACCGCAGTGTACAAAAATAAGACCTACGGTTTCTGCAGTAGCTATTGCAAAGATGAATTCAAGAAAAATCCGGAAAAATATGTCCAAAAATAATCAACCGGGCAATAGTAAAAGAAAAATAATTATTCCTATTGTTATTATTGCTTTGCTTTTTGTAGGCATTGGTCTTGGGATGAGCTATTTTAAAAAGAGTCTTTACACTGTGATGAAAGTTCCCGATTTTCAACTTACAGATCAGAACAATAAGCAGATAAGCAATAAAGATATGCTTGGTAAAGTGTATTTGGTAGAGTTCTTCTTCAGTAAATGCCCAACAATCTGCCCCGTAATGAATACCAATATGCGGGCAGTTGAAGATGAAATTAATAATAAAGACTTTGGGATAATTTCCATTAGTATTGATCCTGAAAATGATACTCCTAAAACATTAAGTGAACATGCTAAAAGAATTGGTGTAAAATCTCCAAATTGGCATTTTCTTACCGGTAATAGAGATTATATTGGTAATTTGGCTGATGAGTTTGATATTTATGTTGGAGATAAAGAAAATGAAGGTGAAAAACTCAATCACAGTGGGATGATTGCTTTGGTAGACCAACAGGGAAACATCCGCTGCAGATACAATAAAAATAATATGCCGATTCTTTATTATTCTGGACTGAACTATGAAGATTCCGAAGGAAATAATCCGAAACTCAATGGAAAATATCATCCTGACAGAGAAATTTTAATTGAAGATATTAAGAAATTATTGGAATGATTTTGGATAATCAATTCAATGTTACATTTTGTTATGTAATTATCTGATTGTCAATTTAATTATAAAACTATAAAATAAAAATATGAAAGTTTTTAAAATCGCTGCCCTTGCTGCAGTTATGACCGCTCAGTTTGCTTTCTCACAATTTAAGCAGACTCCGTTACCTTATGCTTACGATGCTTTGGAAGGAAATATTGATGCCAAAACAATGGAGATTCATTATTCTAAACATGCTGCAGCTTATGTTAATAATCTTAATAAAGCCATTGCGGGAACTCCGCAGGAAAAGCAGACTATATTTCAAATCCTTTCCAACGTGTCAAAATTAAGTCCTGCGGTAAGAAATAACGCTGGAGGACATTATAACCACGAACTTTTCTGGACTGTTCTTACTCCGCAAAAAAATACACAGCCATCTGCAAAGCTTTCTAAAGCAATTAATGATGCATTTGGTAGTATGGAAGCTTTTAAAGAGAAAATGAGCAAAGCCGGAGCAGACCGTTTTGGATCTGGATGGGCATGGCTTTCTGTAGATAAAAAAGGAAAGTTATTTGTTTCTTCAACGCCTAATCAAGATAATCCTTTAATGGATGTGGTGGAGGAAAAAGGAACTCCTATCTTCGGAATTGATGTTTGGGAACACGCATATTACCTAAAATATCAAAATAAAAGAGCAGACTATCTTACTGCCATTTGGAACGTTACCAACTGGAATGAAATCAGTAAGAGATATGATGAGGCTCTAAGTAAGAAGTAGTACTCTGAAAAATAAAATACAGCATACATTCAGATTTGATGGTTTTAAACTATTAAGTATTGATTTGTATGCTGTATTTTTTTATATCTTTTGTAAATATTTCTATTATATCATTAATTCAAAATAAAGATGAATCGCATATTTAAAATAAAGTCTATCCAAATTTTTTCAGCAATATTATTGTTTTCTTTTGCGTTTGTAAAAAGCCAGAATTCTGTTGTTTTAGATGTTTCTAAAACATATAAGGAAGAGAGTATTGCCGGTTTTTTGCATTTGAATAATATTGAAACATTAGATAATGATATTAAAGCTCTGAAACCGAAGTTCTGGAGATTTGGTAATTATATGTTTAAATCTCAAGAAAGAAAGGATATTATTTCGGGGCTAATTTCCAGAAAAATACAGCCAATTCTTATCATGAGCGATTTATGTATCTACAAAACCCTGAATGAAAATTCTACAGACGGAAATAGAATTTTACCGTATAGCGATCCCAAAAGCTATGAAGCTTTTGTAAGAAAAATGTACGCCGAGAACGGAAATACTGTTATTTATGATATTTGGAATGAACCCGATACTGGTTTTTGGTCAGGAACTAAAGAACAGTTTTTTTTAGCTTTTAAAAAAGCTCATGATATCATAAGAAGTATGCCTGGTGGTAAAGATGCTGTAATTATGGGACCTAGTTGCTCTAGATTTTACAAAGAATTTATTGAAGATTTTTTAACTTTTTGTGAGAAAAACAATGTTGTTGTAGATATTTTAGCTTGGCATGAAGGCGGAGTTATTTCTGATATTAAAGAAATGAAGGCGAATATAAATTTTGCAAAAGAAGTTTGGCTCAATAAATTTAAAAAGCTGAAAATAAAAGAAATCTATATTCCTGAAATTATTGGTGAAAGTGTTCAGTTCAGTCCATTAGCTGTTCTTTCTTTTCTCAATACTTTTGAGGAAGGTGGAGTTAGTGGAGCATGCAAAACTTGTCATGATAACCCGGCGGAAATTGGCGGTAACAGTTGCTTTAATAATTCTATGGACGGTCTGCTTATGCCGAACGGAAAACCAAGGTCGGTTTGGTTTGCATACAAGTTATATGCAGAAAGTCTGGATGATAGATTTAAATTAATTACCAAAAATGAGAACTTTTCTGTAATTGGTTATTATCTAAACAAAAATAAGTCTGTAAATATACTCATTGGAAATACTTCAGGATCGAATAAAGATCTTAATTTAAGTTTAAAAAATATCGATGTTAAAAAATATTTTTCAGGAAAAAGAAAACTACATTATAATCTATACTTCGTTGAAGACACTAAAGAAAAAGAATTGAAATCTCCCCAACTTAAACAGTCTGAATTTGTTTCCGTTAAGAATGGTGTGATTAATATTAATCTGAAAAATATTGAGAGTAACGGTATTCTGGTATTAGAGTTGAAATAAAGATTATGCAGAAATTATATAATTACAACATCTTTTTTGAAGCATTTTTCTTATATTTAAAATAACCAAATTGTTAGAGTTTAACTCATAAATAAAATGCTCTAATCTCAAATCATAATTAAATAAAAAAGGATTGTTATTAAAAATAACAATCCTTTTTTGTAGCCCGTAGGGGAATCGAACCCCTCTTACCAGAATGAAAATCTGAGGTCCTAACCGATAGACGAACGGGCCCTCTATCTTCCATAATCAAAATTATGTGTTAGATTTTGTTTTTATAAGTATCAACTCTTAAAATTAGTAGCCCGTAGGGGAATCGAACCCCTCTTACCAGAATGAAAATCTGAGGTCCTAACCGATAGACGAACGGGCCTACTATATAATTACGCTAAATTATTAACGTGTTTAGTTAATTTGCTTTTTAAGTTAGCTGCTTTATTCTTGTGAATAATGTTTTTCTTTGCTAACTTATCCAATAAAGAGATAACTTTTGGCAATTGCTCAGATGCAGCTGCTTTGTTTTCTTCATTTCTCAAGACTTTCATTGCAGTTCTTGCAGTCTTGTGATAGTATCTGTTACGAACTTTTCTAACTTCGTTTTGTCTTATTCTCTTAAGTGCTGATTTATGATTTGCCATATCGTTCAAATGTGAGTGCAAATTTATAAACTTATTTGTTACCCACCAAATTTATTTTTAACTTTTTTTAATTTTCTTTAAATTTCTTCCGAAAGGTACTTTTTAAGCTTATCTAACGCCTGTTGTACTTTAATATTTTCGGTTTCTTTATCTATTTTTTTGATGATATTATCCAGCATAATCATCGCATTGTTCCATTCTCCGGTAGAGTTGGAAAATGTGAGACCATCTATGGTAACTTCAAAAACGCTTCTCTCACCATTCCTATAAAGTCTGAAACTAATTCTTTCATCGCTGCCTGTGATTCCTTCCGTACTAGTTTTTAAATCATAACTTTTTGGGTTTGAGCGAATTTTATTAAAAAGCAGCTTGGCTTCCTGAATTTTCAAATCCGGCATGATATAAATTTTTAGCCTGAAAAGGAGTCTGAGATAATTTTAAATTGGTTTTTAAAAAATTTAAAAGAACATCGTAATCTCTCCTTTAATGAGTTGCAAATGTAATACTTTTACGAAATCAAACAAAAAAATATTGTATACAGAGTGAAAATCGTTCAAAAACTTTAAAATTTGGGTGTTCATGTACATTTATTTTAATCTATCCGGGTTTTGTTTCAGAAAACTTTCCCAACCCGAATACGATTTGGTATCCGATAAACTTCCGGAGTTGAAGTGATGACAAACCGCTACCGCCAATCCATCCGATGCATCCAGATATTTGGTTGGAAATTCTTTTAGATTTAAAAGGTTTTGAAGCATCCCTGCTACTTGTTCTTTGCTGGCATTTCCGTTGCCGGTAATTGCCATTTTTATCTTTTTGGGAGAATATTCGGTGATGGGAATGTTTCTGTGTAAACTTGCCGCCATCGCAACTCCCTGAGCTCTTCCCAGCTTAAGCATAGATTGTACATTTTTGCCGTAAAATGGTGCTTCCAAAGCTACTTCGTCGGGGTGGAATTCGTCAATCAGGGCTAAAGTTTTATCAAAAATATATTTCAGCTTAGTTTCGTGATTGGGATATTTCTTTAAAATCAATTCGTGGATGGAAATCATTTCCATTTTTCCTTTTATTACCGAAATCAATCCGAATCCCATTACAGCAGTTCCGGGATCTATGCCTAAAATTATTTTTTCTGTTGAAACCATTAATGCAAAGATACTGCTTTGAAATTTTTTCTCTGAATTTTCGAATACATAAGAAAATTATGCATAGATTTGTAAGGTATTGTTTGAAGAATGAAAAAGAACAGTCTTTATAAAGGAACGCTCCAGAATATTATTTTAAAACTACTTTCAAAAGAAGTTAAAATGTATGGCTATCAAATTACGCAGCGTGCAAAAGAATTAACGGAAGGTGAGCTGGAAATGACTGAAGGAGCATTATATCCACTATTACATAAACTGGAAGCAGACGGAATTATTACTTCTGAAGTGCAGGAAATAAACGGAAGAAGCAGAAAATATTACTTGCTTACCGAGAAAGGGAAAAAGCAGCAGGCAACTCAGGAAGACGAAATGAGATCTTATTTGTTTAATCTGAAAACCATTTTCGATATATGATTTCTTCTGAACAAAAATTGCAGATTGAGCAGTATTTAATATCTAAAAACCTTTCTTTAGATATTTTGCTGGAAATAAAAGATCACATCATTTTGCAGGTGGAAGATTGTATGTGCAGTAATACAGTTAATTTTGATGAAGCTTTTTCAAAAGTTAAAGAAATTTGGGAGAATAATCTAACTCCAACAACATACTGGTTTTTTTATGGCAGACAAAAAATGCCTAAAATCGCAAAAACTATTATTAAGAATAAATTTCAGCCAATTATTATACAATCTTTACTTATTGGATCGTTGTTTTTTGTATTGAGCCTTGTAATGGTTTTCTTTGCGGATAGTCTGGAAACGTACAGGATTTATTATATAGCAATCAATTCTTTATTATTATCCATTCCGATAATTCTTTTTTGTCTGAATTTTAAATACATCAACTACTTTAAAAAGAGTTTTGTTTATAAAGGAAGAATTAATTATTCGTTTTATCAGCAGAATCTCATTTTAATGGTAGTTTGCTCAATGGGACAAATTCAAAGTCTGATTAAAGGGGGAGATTTATTATATCAATTTTTTATTTCAGGAAAAGATGTTTCAGTTTTTGTGCTCATTGCAATTTCTTTATATAGATTCAGCCTTATTGTTTTATTTGTTTTCGGAATTATAAATTTTTTAGAACATAAAAGAACATTAAAGCAATTGCAGATTTTAAACTAATATAAGTATGGAAAAAAATGAAATTCTCGAAGTACAGAATTATCTTAAAAAAAGAATTGTAAGTCGTATTATATTAATTGAAGTGTATGATCATTTTATCATGCAAATTTCAGATTTGATGAAGAATGGGATTGGTTTTCAACAAGCATTTACTCAGGTGAAAATAAAGTGGGAACATGAGCTTGAAATGGTTCCGTTAAGTTTATTTTCATTTAAAAAAATATCCAGAATAGAAAAGAAATCTTTGGGCAGCAAATATCGTAAAATTACTACTAACTCTATTTTAATAACCTTATTGGCTGCGATTTTAAACTATATAAATCCTGATTTTCTTGTGGTGATGGTAATGATTTTGGCAGGTTTATGCTTTTTGGTATTGCTCTATAATTTTTTGTTCAAAAAAATGAGTATAAAAGAGTATATGCAGCTTTCTTATCACCCTTTAATTGTAAGAAATATGCTTTTGGGGGTTTTGGTATTTTCAATCGTGTATTTTGTGAGTAAAAATAGATTTTTCTGGGAAGTTTCTTATAATCAGATTTTTCTGGTTTTTGCGGTGTGCGTACAAGTACAACTGCTTTTTATGAGGACACAAAAATTAAATATTGCAATCGTATGACTATAGAAGAAAAAACTGAAGTAAGAAATTATCTAATTGCTAAAAAACTTCCTGTGGATTTGCTTATGGAGGTTGAAGATCATTTTGTAAGTCAAATTAATCATCTTCAATCTGAAAAAAATCTTTCATTTAATGATGCATTCAATGCTGCTATTATTTCCTGGCATGATGATTTAAAATTGAAGTGGGATGGAAATTTTTCGTTGGAAGATACTTCAGACTTTATTAAAAAATCGGCAAATAATAAAATTTATCCGGTTTTTAAACAGGCAGTTTGGGTAGCATTTGCAACTTCGGGTTTTATTTGGATGGCTTCTGTTATAATTCCATTTTATATATTTCATGTCTTGTTTTGCTTATTTATAATATCACTTGTGACGATACCGATACTTATTTTTTGGCAAAATAGAAAACTATATAAAGATTTGGGACGTTTTCAGACGTTGCCTATTTCGCCTTATCAATCTTTAGGAAGGTTATTCTTTTTTCCGGTTTCTTTTTTATGGACTTTCAGTTTGGGCTTAGAAATAGACAGTGGATTTATGAGTTCGTTATCTTCAAAAGATATCGCTGCTAAAATTATACTCTTTCTATTTATTTACTTTGAAGTAATTGTAATTGTGTTTCAGCAGAAATACATTAAAACAATGAAGAATGTTTATCCTTATATTCAGGAGAATTTTTAGAAATAAAAAAATATGAGAAATTTTTAAATGGCTAAAAACGTACTTTAGATTTAATTATTGAGATTTAAGATTATTTTATTTTTTTCAGAAAATTCAAGCTGAAAAAACATAAAAGAGGTTTGATTTAATTCGTCCTTTTTTGAAATCAATTTTTAAGTTTACGGTGCAGTTTCTAAAATATCAGCAATTTCTTTAATCTTTTTATGAACTGAAAAAGAGGCAGATTTGCCTTTTTCCTCATCAGCAAGATTGGATAGAATAATAATAGAAGTTTTCGTTTTGGGATAATAAATATTGAGTGATGGCGCGCCTTTTACATATCCACTGTGGAAGTAGGAGAGTGGTAAATGATTATTCGTCATAATGCCCAATCCATAACCCATTGTTCCGAAAATAGGATGCTTTCTTTCTGTACTTTTTTGCATGAATTTTTTTAAGGTTTCTGCATCGATAATTTTCCCGCTATACAAAGCATTATTCCAAATATGTAAATCATCAATAGTAGATAAGACGCCGCCTGCGGGAATTCCGATTTCCTTATTGGCTAATCTTTTGGGCATGCCATTCACTATTTTCTGAGTTTTATGATTTCTAATGTAAGTGTGAGCGAAATTTTTTCCGTTGAAGGAAGTTCCTGTAAAAGAATTTTTCATTCCGGTTTTTTCGAATAATCTTAGCATATTTTCATCGAAAGATTTTCCGGAAACAGTTTCTATTATCTTACCTAATGCATTGTAACCGTCATTAGAATAGTGGAATCCTGAGCCATTTTGAAAAACAAGCTTTTCTCCAAAATTATTTAATCCTGAACTGTGGTTTAAAAGCTGGCAGATAGAAATGTTTTCATATTCTTTGGTCTTGAAATCTTTAAGATATTTCGAAACTTTATCATCTAGTGTGATTTTTCCTTGCTCTACTTGTAGTAATATCAAAACTGCGGTAAACTGTTTGCTGATTGATGCAATGGAAAATATGGTGGAATTGTTGATTTTATTTTTAGTTTCAAAATCTGAATAGCCTGTATTTTTGCGGTATAATTCTATGCTGTCCTTAAAAATTCCTATACTTCCATTGAAGTGGTATTTATTAACAACAGAATCTATTTGCGACGAATATATTTTTTGCTGATAAGCATTAACTGCAGAATCGGCGATGTTTTTTTTATTATAAATTCCGGAATTTTCGACCTTTTGACAAGAAAATAAAAATATAAATAAAGAAACCAAGGCAAGGGAGAATTTCATAAGGTGTTTTTACTTTCTCTAAAATAAGAAAAAGTTTATAATTCAGAAATTCAGGGTAATTCAAAGTTGTTTTGTAATCAAAAAACCAGATTATTTTTATCAGGTTTACTTACCTGGTTTACCGTAATTATTATTCCAGTCAATTTCAATTTTTGTTGCGTCCTGCTTTTTCTGTAATGCTTCAGCGTTTTTAGTCATTTCGCTTTTTTCAGAAGTATTTGCTGTAGTACCACAAGAATTTAGAAAACAAATAAAATAGAGTGAGATTGTAATTGTAATTAGCTTTTTCATAGATCATTTTTAACGGATACTAATATACAAAAAACCTCAAAGGAAATTCTCTGAGGTCTATTTACAATTATGTAAAACATTTAGTAGTCAATAATTGGCTACGGCCCTGCCGTTACATATTTCTTCTATATTTACCGCCCACTTCAAAAAGCGCATTGGTAATCTGCCCAAGTGAACAATATTTTACAGCATCCATCATTACTTCGAATAGGTTTTGCTGATTAATCGCGGCGTATTGTAAGGTTTTAAGTGCTTCAGCCGATTTATCTTCGTTTGATTTTTGGAAATTATGAAGCATCTCAATCTGGAATTGCTTTTCCTCCTCAGTCGAGCGGATCACTTCCCCCGGAAGTACCGTTGGCGAGCCATCTTTTCCTAAAAAGGTATTCACACCGATAATTGGATATTCTCCGGTGTGTTTCAGCCATTCGTAATGCATCGATTCTTCCTGGATTTTAGAACGCTGATACATCGTTTCCATCGCGCCCAAAACACCGCCTCTTTCGGTAATTCTGTCGAACTCTGCATAAACGGCTTCTTCCACCAAATCGGTTAATTCTTCTATAATAAATGAACCTTGCAACGGATTTTCGTTTTTCGCTAAGCCTAATTCTTTATTGATAATTAACTGAATCGCCATCGCTCGTCGCACAGATTGTTCGGTCGGTGTCGTAATAGCTTCGTCATAAGCATTCGTGTGCAAAGAATTACAGTTGTCGTAGATGGCGTACAAAGCCTGAAGCGTTGTTCTGATATCGTTAAAATCAATTTCCTGAGCGTGAAGCGAACGTCCAGAGGTCTGGATATGGTATTTCAACATTTGGCTTCTTTCATCGGCACCGTATTTCAGTTTCATGGCTTTTGCCCAGATTCTTCTCGCCACACGACCAATAACCGAATATTCTGGGTCGATACCGTTGGAGAAGAAGAAAGAAAGGTTTGGTGCAAAATCATTGATATCCATCCCTCTTGACAGATAATATTCGACATACGTGAAACCATTTGCCAAAGTAAATGCCAACTGAGAAACCGGATTGGCGCCCGCTTCTGCAATATGATACCCCGAAATAGAAACGGAGTAGAAATTTCTTACCTTTTCTTTGATGAAATATTCTTGAACGTCACCCATCAATCTCAAAGCGAATTCAGTCGAGAAAATACAGGTGTTTTGTGCTTGATCTTCTTTTAAAATATCAGCCTGAACTGTTCCGCGGACGGTTGCGATGGTTTTAGCCTTAATTTCTGCATAAGCATTGGCAGGGATCACTTCATCACCCGTTATACCCAATAATTTTAAACCTAATCCGTTATTAGAAGGTGGCAGTTCTCCGTTATATTTTGGTCTTTCTAAACCTTTGTCGTCAAATTTTGCTTTTAAAACAGCTTCGACTTTAGCTTCTAAATGATGTTCAGCAATGTATTTTTCAACATTCTGGTCGATGGCAGCATTCATAAAAAACGCCAACAGCATCGGAGCCGGTCCATTAATCGTCATCGATACCGACGTCAATGCATTTACCAAATCAAAACCTGAATATAGTTTTTTAGCATCATCCAGCGTGGCAATCGAAACGCCCGCATTCCCGATTTTACCATAAATATCCGGTGGTAAAGCCGGGTCTTGTCCGTATAACGTCACACTATCAAATGCTGTTGATAAACGTTTTGCCGGCATTTCTGCAGAAACGTAGTGGAATCTTCTGTTGGTTCTTTCCGGTCCACCTTCCCCAGCGAACATTCTCGTTGGGTCTTCTCCAGTTCTTTTGAAAGGATAAATCCCTGCAGTGTAAGGGAAGCTCCCCGGGAGATTTTCCTGACCTTTCCATTGGATAAGATCGCCCCAATCATTGTATTTTGGTAATGCAATTTTCGGAATTCTAAGATGAGATAAAGATTCTGTTGAGGTCTCCACCTTAATTTCTTTTCCTCTTACGAAGTAGGAATAAAACTCTTCGTGGAACGCCTTTTTCGTATCATCCCAAGTTTTTAGGAAGTCAATGTTTTCTTGTTGAAGTTCTTTCTCGGCTTTTTGATATTCGGCGTCTAAAGTTTCGTTGGAAATGATTTTTTTAACCCCATCAATATGATACATTTTTCGGGCTAATTCCGCTTGTTTTTCAACGTTTTCGTCATACTGTCTGTTGTTTTCAACAATTTCAGAAAGGTAACGGACTCTTTTGGGAGGGATAATCGTTACTTCATCGGTAATTTCTTGTTCAACAAATGTTTTTAAATCCAAATCAGCAAATTTATCATTCACTTTAGACACCAATCTGTTGTATAATTCAGTGGTGCCGTGATCGTTGAACTGCGATGCTTTGGTCGCATAGACTGGCATTTCGTCCAATGGCTGCTCCCATAATAAATGATTTCTTTGGAACTGTTTTCTCACCGCTTGTAGTGCATCCAAAGCGCCCCGTTTATCAGATTTGTTTAGTGCCACCAAATCGGCGTAATCTAACATGTCGATTTTCTCTAACTGTGTAGATGCACCATATTCAGGCGTCATCACGTACATAGAAACATCCGCAAAGTCTGAAACTTCTGAGCCAGATTGTCCGATACCCGAAGTTTCTAAAATGATAACATCAGGATGTGCCAATTTCAAAACATTTAAAGCAGAATGGATGAAGGGCGAAACAGAAACGTTGTTCTCTCTCGTCGCCATAGAGCGCATGTAAACTCTTGGGTCATTGATGGCGTTCATACGGATTCTGTCTCCCAAAAGTGCGCCTCCGGTTTTCTTTTTAGAAGGGTCGATAGAAATAATAGCAATCTTTTTTTCCGGATTTGAGCGGATAAAACGCCTTACCAATTCATCTGTTAAAGAAGATTTTCCCGCGCCGCCAGTGCCTGTGATACCAATAATTGGGATGTTAAGGTCTTTTGATTTTTCGTTGATAGCAGCTACCAAATCTGGTTTTTCTTCGGAGAAGTTTTCTACCGCAGAGATGATTTTGGCAATACTTGTCGGGTTTTCAAAACTGATGCTGTCCAGATCTTTTGCTTCTACATCTTTGCCTGTGGCAAAGTCCGAGCGGTTTACCAGATCATCAATCATCCCTTGTAATCCGAGTTCGCGACCATCGTCGGGAGAATAAATTCTGTCGATGCCGTAATCCATCAGATCTTTAATCTCTTCTGGCAAGATCACGCCGCCACCGCCGCCAAAAATCTTGATTTGTGGCGAGTTTTTTTCTCTCAGAAGATCGTAGATGTATTTAAAATATTCGTTGTGACCACCTTGGTAAGATGTAAGGGCAATGGCATTGGCATCTTCCTGAATGGCGGTATTCACCACTTCTTCTGCAGATTTGTCGTGACCGAGGTGGATAACTTCGCATCCGGTGCCCTGGATGACACGGCGCATGATATTAATCGCAGCATCGTGCCCATCGAACAACGAGGCGGCTGTAACAATTCTTACTTTATTTTTTGGGGTGTATTTTTGGGTTTCCATAAAAGATTTAGAAAATTTCTTAATTTCCAAATATAATAATAAAATAACAACCTTTATTTTGTTTTTAGTTGTTTGATTTGTATCTCTTATCTTTAGAAATTCTTGGACTAGAAAAATCATTATTGTAAAATATATGATAAATATCATGTTGATTTTTTTTCTTTGTTTATTTTTTTTTCTTTTTTTTGTGAAAAAATAACCTATGAAAAAAATATTTTATTTCACTTCTTCAGTAGCCATGTCTTTTTTTCTTACTGGATGTCAAAATTCAATACTTGAAGCAAATTCTGAAGAGGTTAGTAATGTGAAAAGTGTTGATTCTTTTAAAGCTTATGGTCGCAGTACGACAGGTTTGACTGGTTCAGCTGTTATGTTGTCGGATTATTTAGCTCAAAGTGGTATTAAGTCAAATACAGAGATTACACAGGGTATGATTGACAACGCGATGTCTGAGGTTGAATTAGAGGGCGAGGGTGTTGTAAGTGTAAGTTTTGTTTCTGAAGTTTTGTCAGGTATTCACTTTGCAAATGAGAATGGTACTGAGGCGTTGTATAGACAAATAGGCTTTTCAGATTTTGTAATAGAGCAATTGTTGAGGACGGAAAAGTTTGAGGATATTTCTTCTTGTACTAATGATACAAGATATAGTTCTTTGTCGGAAAAAGAAAAAAAATTTCTTGATAATGTGATTATAGCTAATACTGATTTGCTTGCTTATCTCAAAGATAATCCTGTTGTGACATTACAAAGTAGGAATTTTGACAATAATACATTGTATTCAGCGATTACCTTTGGTAATGTTGGAATGGCAATAGGTTTTGCGTTTATGCCGGCTGGTCCTTTAGTGGGTTATGTTGTAGGATTTGCGGTAGGGCTTGTTGCTGATATTTTTAAATAACAGAATTTTATGAATGAGAATTTAAAAAAAACAATTGTTTCCTTGTTAGTTTTGATAATTAATATTTTGTATTCGCAAGATGCTAATCAGTCAAGGGTGAATAGTACTTTGAATGCGAAGTTTGGAGTAGGTTATTCGGATTTTTCGATAAATAATATTGGGAGATTTAATATGAATTCTATATCAGGAATTGTTTCTTACAATAAAAGTTTAGGCTCTTTTATATCTTTGGAAACTGGTGTTGGATTTATTAATAATTCCGGTAATTTATTAAATCAGACTCATGTTAATAATGTGAATTTGGTTTTGCCAGTAAGTCTTAAAGTAAATGTAATTGGAAAAAGTGCAAATACGTTTTACTCAGGTGTTGGTATAATGCCAACCTATAAAATTAGCTCAAAAATCGATAATGATGTTGATTTTGATGCGAGTTATTCAAATTTAATAAATGATAAAGGAGGGAATTTTTTAATAGGCGTTAAATTGGGAACCGAAATAGCTGTTTCGGATAAAGCTAATATGTCAATAGAGTTTTCATATTATGCAGATACTTTTCAATATGGTTATTCCAATAAACAAAAGTTAAATAACTATGCTGCTATATCTGTTGGCTTAGTTAGGTTTTGATGTGGAAATATTTAATAATACTGATTTTATTTTCTTGCTGTTCTTCAAAAGAACAAATTAGTACAGATATCATAAATAATGTCAATCCAGAAAAGAATTTTTTGTATATTATTTATAGGAAAACTGATACTAAAAATGGTATAGTTGCTCAGTCTTATAATCAATATGGGTCAACGATGTCTCATGTGAGTATTGGTGTTGTGTCTAACCACAATGAATTTAATGTTTTTCATTTATTGAAGAAAAAGGGAAGGAATATTAAAAACGATTTCTGGATCTCAGATTTAAAAGGTTTCTTTGATGATGAAGATGAAAATATTACAGGAGCTGAGATTTGGAAAAGTAATTTTCAATTATCTAGTCAACAATTATCAAAGATAAAGTTTACAGTTGATAGTCTTAACTCTTCTCCTATAAAGTTTGATTTTTCATTTGATTTTGAAAATCATGATAAAATGTACTGTTCAGAATTCGTTTATTTCGTGCTGAATAAAATAGATTTTTATAAATATGATAAAGTTAGTCTTTGTAGTAAAGAAATTAGTGGAATTCATAAATCTTTATTAGGAACTTCTGTTTTGTATTATTTACCTGTTGATTTTTTGTATGTTGACCAACGCTTTGTGAAAATTTATTCGAAAGAATTTAAAGAAAGATAATTATAAAAAGAAACTGTTGAAAAACAGTTTCTTTTTTTTAGAGGCTTGTTTAAAAATATAATTTATTTTTTCCGTTAAGGAATTAAGACCTTTTTGCTTAAAAAACTTTAAAAAAGCATTTTATTGATTTCTTAATTAAGAAATTTATGAAAAAGGCTATAAAAAATGTTAAATAAAATTTAAACAGGCTCTTAATGTGTGATGTTTTTGCTAGTTGATGCTTTTTTAATTTTGTAATAAAATTTTTTATATGAAAAAATCATTCGTCTATTTTACATTGGGTACGGTCATCAGTTTTTTAATTAATTATTTATTTGTAGACGGGGAGCATGTTGGGCTGGAAGTATATTATGCTATTGCATTCGGTCTTGCGTGGGGAATGGCTTATTTTTTAGATAATCCAAAATTTTCTTTACTTCAAAAAATGGGTTCTTCATTTGGTGTAATGGCGCTTTTGGTGGTGATAGGAGCGCTGATATTCAATCTTGAAAAGGCAATACCATCCATTTTAAAGTTTTCTACTGTTTTTGTTGCTTATTATTTAATTGCAAGCTTCAGGGCAAGTAAATCTTTGCGCAACTAAATTTTTTGAGCTTTTCAACTGTAATACAACAGCTTTTAAGAAATTAAAGGCTTCATTTTTAATCAATTTGATTCTAGATAATATCCTTATTATCATTATTTTCAATACTTTAATTGAAAATATATTTTCAGAATAGAAAAATATTTGTACCTTTGCACACCCTTTTAGGGGAAAATTATGTTTAATCTTTAACTAAAACGTGTGAATACATTAAGTTACAAAACTGTTTCAGCGAACAAAGCTACTGCTAATAAAGAATGGGTTGTGGTAGACGCTGAAGGACAACCGTTAGGAAGACTTGCTTCTAAGGTTGCAAAGATTTTGAGAGGTAAGCACAAAGCAAACTTTACACCTCACGTAGATTGTGGTGATAATGTTATTGTTTTGAATGCTGGGAAAGTAACCCTTTCCGGAAACAAGTGGAACGATAAGACTTATATCTGGCATACAGGGTATCCTGGTGGTCAAAAGTCTATGACAGCTGCAGAACTTCAGAAAAAAGATTCTTTAAAAGTATTGGAAAAATCTGTAAAAGGTATGCTTCCAAAAAACAGATTAGGATCTGCATTGTTGAAGAACCTTTATTTATATGAAGGAACTGAACACAAGCACGAAGCTCAACAGCCAAAAACAATTAATGTTAACGAAATTAAATAATTAATTATGTCTATAGTTCACAAAATTGGTAGAAGAAAAACTTCTGTAGCAAGAGTTTATGTAAAACCAGGTGCTGGTAACATTACGGTAAACGGTAAAGATGCTAAAGAATATTTCTCTACAGACGTTATGGTTTACAAATTGAACCAGCCGTTCATCCTTTCTGAAACTGTTGGTCAGTACGATGTTACTGTAAACGTTTTCGGAGGTGGAAATACAGGTCAGGCTGAAGCTATCAGATTAGGGATTTCTAGAGCTCTTTGCGAAATTAATGCTGAATTTAGATTGGTTTTAAAACCAGCTGGTTTACTTACAAGAGACGCAAGAATGGTGGAAAGAAAGAAACCAGGTCAGAAAAAAGCGAGAAAGAAATTCCAATTCTCAAAACGTTAAGACTTTCTGTTGGCGAATGGCTTTATGCTATTGGCTACAGATTTTTTCAAATCATTTATTAAAGTTAATCTGGCAAGAAGCCTATTGCTATAAGCAAAAAGCCCAACGCCTATTGCCCGTTACGTTTAGCATCCAAACTCTACTCCCATCTAAAGTAAAGTTGATTGCCGAAAAGCGGAAAGTAAACTAACAAAAAACAAGAAAACATGGCAAAAGCAAATGTAAAAGACCTTTTAGAGGCTGGCGTACACTTCGGTCACATGACTAGAAAGTGGAATCCAAATATGGCTCCATACATTTTCATGGAGAAAAACGGTATTCACATCATAGATTTACATAAAACAGCAGTGAAATTGGACGAGGCTTGTCAAGCTTTGGAAAAAATCACTTCTTCTGGTAAAAAAGTTCTTTTCGTAGCGACTAAAAAGCAAGCGAAAGAAGTTGTAGCAAAACACGCTTCAGAACTTAATATGCCTTACATCACAGAAAGATGGCCAGGTGGAATGCTAACTAACTTCGTGACTATCAGAAAAGCGGTTAAAAAAATGAACGCTATCGATAAAATGAAGAAAGATGGTACTTTCGAAACTTTATCTAAAAAAGAGAGATTACAAGTGGATCGTCAAAGAGCTAAACTTGAGAAAAACTTAGGATCTATCGCAGACATGGTTCGTCTTCCTTCAGCTATTTTTGTAGTTGACATTATGAGAGAGCACATCGCAGTAACTGAAGCTAAAAAATTGGGTATCCCAGTTTTCGGTATCGTTGATACTAACTCTGATCCTAGAAAAGTGGATTTCGTAATCCCAGGAAATGATGATGCTTCTAAATCTATTGATATGTTGTTGAGCGTTGTTTCAGACTCTATCAAAGAAGGTCAGTCTCAAAGAAAAGCTGATAAAGAAAAATCTAAAGAAGAAGGAGAAGTAGTTTCTGCTGATAAAGATGCAGATTTCGATTCTGCTGAATAATTAAGATTTTAATCTTTAAAATAAGTAAAACCGCTGAAATTCAGCGGTTTTTTTATGGATTAAGCTCTTCTTTTAGATTTGTATGTATTCCTTTTTTTAACTGTGCTTTTTAAATTTGGCGATTTTTCTAATCTGTCTATATTTTCATTATATCCAGGGTTGTTCAAAACCATAATAAAGCTTTTATTGATTTCTTTTTTGTTTTGATACATTACATCGCAAAGACTTCCCGATAAACTGTAATTATCTTTATTTACGACAATAGAATTCTCTCCTTTAGAAGGAACGGGTAAATTATAAAATTTTTTTCCCGAAATTTCTAAGACCAAATTACAGTCAGAATTATTTTTAATAAGAAGAATAACTTCATTACTGTTAATGTCTTTATTAAATAATGTATTCAGAAGTTTTACTGTTTTTTCTTGATGCTCCTCTGGAGTTTCCGCCATCAGTTTTCGGAAAAGTTCATCTCTTGCCTCTGTGTTTTTTTTCGTAGAAGCTAAGTCTGGCAGATTAAAAAAAAGCGGTCTTGCTTCCATAGGCTTAGCATCTTTTCTTCCCTTTGTCCATTCTGCATTTTTAATAGCAATAAGATGTTGCTTCAGAATTCTGCGTTTAGGATCTTCAGGATGTGTCTGAGACAAATATTTTTCTATTTCCTGAATGTTATTGCTTTTCAAAATCTCTTCATTAGCCGAGTTGGAGGCACATGAAGAAATAAAAAGACCGAATACAATAGCCAATAACCAATTTTTTCTCATTAAAGTAATATTTCTTTAATTTATTTTGAATTTTATGTAAGTGATGGTTTTGCCTTTAGACGAGAAAAGCTCTTCATAATGTGTTTTTATATCACGTAAATGTGGCGTTTCTGGATCGTACTCCAATGCACCATAAATGTCGTGGTGAGCACTTATGATTTCGTAACCAGCACCCTGTAAATATCCTAATGTGTAGCCGTGGAGAAATTCTGAATCTGTTTTTAGATGGATAATGCCTCCCGGTTTTAAGAATTTTTTGTAACGCTCCAGAAAATCGGGGTGGGTGAGTCTGTGTTTGGTTCTTTTATATTTAATTTGCGGATCGGGAAAAGTAATCCAGATTTCATCTACTTCATTTTCAGCAAAATAATAATCTACCAATTCTATTTGAGAACGTAAAAAAGCTACATTTTTCATGTTATTTTCTACAGCTTCTTTGGCTCCAAACCAGAATCTTGCCCCTTTAATATCAATTCCGATAAAATTCTTATCAGTAAATGTTTTAGCGAGTCCTACAGAATATTCGCCTTTTCCGCAACCTAATTCGAGAACGATGGGTTGGTTATTTTTAAAGAAATGATCTCTCCATTTTCCTTTCAATTCAAAACCATTAAGAACTTCATCTCTGGTTGGTTGAATGACATTAGGTAATATCTTGTTTTCTGCGAATCTTCTTAGTTTATTTTTGCCCATGAATTATAAATGAAATGCTGCAAAATTACGAAAATTATGCAGCATAAAAATTTTTAATTTGATGGTGAACCGATTATTTTGAAGAGCTTCCTAAAGCAACCATTAAAGGTTTTTGGATGGTTTTTTGTGATGCATACTGGGCGCCACAAACGATACTCGAAAGAAGGTAATCTCCTTTTTGTACAACTATAGAATTATCCGACTGAGCAGGAACAGGAAGTCTGTATTTTGTGTTTCCAACCCCGTCTATTCTAACGATAATATTACAATCCGATTTATTCTGGATAAGTATAATGCATTCTTTAGAATTAGGATCGTTATCAAAGAGTGAATTAAGAATTTTTACGGTCTTATCTTTATGTTCAGCAGGGTTTTCTGCCATTAGCATATTAAATTCTGCTGCTTCGGTGTCAGGAATTGCGATGGTTGTATTTTTTGCAGATTCCGAGTTTTCAATATATACATTCTTTGGAGAACTTTTAGTATAAACAATCGCTGCCTGACCCACTTGTAGCTGCTTTTGATATTTTAATATCTGTTTTTGCTTAATTTTAGCATTATATTCTTCGAAAGATATTTTAGTAGAATTTCCTCTCTTCAGTCTTGCGAGATTTTCCTGCATTTCTCTTACTTTTCTATCGCCGGGAGCAGCATCTGCGATGTACTCTTTCATTAAACTCATTACTCTGGGTTTAAGAACAGATCTGCGAGGATCATCCGGATGTGCATCTCTCAGAAAGGCATTAATCTCGTATATGCTTTTACTCTTAAGAATATCTCTGTAGTCTTTATTTTGCTTTTGGGCAGAGTAGAGTACAGAGAATAATGTTATAAAAATTAAAACTAATTTTTTCATTGATATTTAAAATTGATTACTGAAATCATTCATAAAATTCTCAAAAAAACTCAAAATTTTTTATAAAAATAGAGAAATTCAAAAAAAGGAACATCAGTATATAGATTAAAACTTATTTATATTTTGAACTGTAAATGATTTTTTAATTGATTACTTCCTGTAAATGAGAATTTTTTAATCTTTTTTGATAAATAGGAAGATATTTTTCAATAGGGAGTTTTACTGCCTCGAAATTGCCTGTCTGCACAAAAACTTCAATATTTTCTGAGGTGTAAACAAACTGTAAAAAATTATCAATAAGATTTTCAGGGATTTTGAAGCGGGTAAAATAATCTTTACCCAAGTAATTTTTTATTTGAGTAACAGAATTAGACATTCTTTCGTACGCAACGAGTCTCTGTTTCTTCTTTCTTTCCCCAGATAATGCATCAAAAATACTTTCTATACTAAGTGAAAGACCACCATCTCTGAAACTGGCTATAGGAAGTTCTTGCGGAGTTCCGTCTCCTTTGGGTTCGGGAAGTCCGATTGCTTTTTTTATAGCCAGTGATTTATCATCCTTACGGATTGAATTTACATCGTATCTTAAATTTCCTGTAGGTCTGAATCTGTTGATAACCACTTCCTGAATATCCTGATAAGCAATTTTTAGTTCTATCAGATTATTGGAGTTCAGCATTTGAGGGGTTAGTTTTATATCTTTTCTTTCCGTAATAATTGAAGTAAAACGTATGACATCTCCAGGTTCTGCTGCTAATTTAAAATCTCCGTTATAAGTCGTAAGCACTGTTTTAAGCTTATTGAGATTGGTAACATATACCTGATTAAGATATAGCATCGAATTATCTCTCAGGAATACTTCACCGGAAAAAACCTGTGCATTTATTTTACCCAAGAAAATAAAAAAACAAATAATTAAAATTTTATTCATATCTCATGCAAAAATACATAAGAATACAGAAGCGATCACTGATATTTACCCGAATAAGGGTTAAAATTTTATTAAACTTTAAAATGAAATGTTAATGACCTAATAATTATTTGTCCCACAGATTGTTATTCCTATGTTTTACCAACAGCCAGCTGGAATATTTTACTGTAGTTATATTCCCTAACTCTGTCCAGCTGATGAAATACCAATATGTGGCGGTAGGCACTGGTCTACCTTTCATATTTCCGTCCCATGTAAAATTATTGTTGGGCGTACCACGGAAAACTTCGGCACCATAACGATCAAAAATTCTAAATTCAAGATTTTTTTTGTTCATCAACGAAGAGTAATTAATTACATCATTTCTGCCGTCACCATTTGGGGTAATAGTATTGATGAGGTCGATGATGACAAAATCTTCTTTTACGATGTTGCATTTTAAAGAGTCTCTCACGTATACTGTGTAAGTTCCTCGTGTTACATTTGTAAATACGTTAGAATTTTGCCAGATAAAGCCATCTAGCGAGTATTCGTAGGAGGGGTTTCCGCCACTTACTCCTACGGTTACTGTAGTTCCGTTAATTTCGATGGAAGTTATTACTGGTAAAACCGAATCTGATACATTTACAAATTGTTTATAAACACATCCATCAAACGTCAGTTCTACCCAATAATTCCCCGTAGAAACATTAGAGATAGATTTTGTTGTAGCCCCTGTACTCCATAAGTAAGAAGAGAAGCCCGATCCTGCATCTAATGTAGTTAGAGTTTTTGGGCATATAACTTTATCTTTTAATATTTCAGATTTTTTTGGAGTTTTAAGGGTGATTCTTAAAGTGGCAAATTCAGCACATAATCCTGGTTTTGTAAATCGGATATAATAAGTTTTTGTACCTGTGAGCGTAACTGCTCCGTTAATGGGTGATACATTGTTCTGAGCATCGGCTAAACTTGCATGGTAACTCGCCGAAACCTGTGGATCTGTGGTAAACTGACTGATGAACTGTGATAAGTTTACCTGTTTGGTTCCGTCAAGATCATCATCACAATAATTTTGTACAAGCAATGTTGTAAGGAGTGGAACTTTGCCTCCAATACTGAAAGAAACCCACTGAACAACAGCTCCACATCCATCGGGAGATTCTACTCTTACATATATGGTTGTATTGGTAGAGTAGCTCCAGTTATTCGGTAATGTATTGTTGGTATTATTCATTGCATCCGAAAGACTGGCATAATACTTTACATTGGTGAAATACGTGGAATTAGTTAGAATAATTGGGGTAATATCCGATAAAACAACATTTACAATGCCATCAAAATTTTCATCACATAAAGCATTATTGTGATTGGGTAATATATTGATTGTTGGATAGTGATTAAGGGTAATTAGTGCAATGTTTTTACAGCCTGCAGGATTTTTAACAACAACATATACAATTGTTCCTGCCGGTGCCGAATAAGATGTAGGAGCAGAAATTAAACCAGCAACATTTTCGGTCTGTGCTGCAGTTAAACTTGTATAATAAGTTTTGGTTACAGGATTATTGTTAGTAATATTGGCTGTTGTAAGATTGAAAGTTCCTAAGCCATTTACACTACATGAAGTCATTGTAGCATTGGTAACAGTTACCGGTTGAATATTAATCGTTACTGTTACAGATTCGCAGTCTGGGAATATAGTGTCGTTTCCACAAAATGTATATGTGAAAGTGTCTGTTCCCGCTACTGTAGGGTTTGTTGAGGTATAAGTAATAACACCGGTTGTTGTATTTATTGTTGCTGTTCCCAAATTTGGGGCTGTCGTAATTGCTACTGTTGAAGCAACTGGAGTCTGTGTAGAAACAGAAAATGTCGGAGTGATGTTTTTAACATCACAAACATCAAGAGTTTGATTGGTAATTTTCAGACAGTTTAAAACTTTAAAAGGTTCTGTAATTAGAGGAGCACAGCTTCCCATGGTAACCGAACAGGTATAATAACCAGATTGGGTAGGTGTATAAGTGGGTAATGTAGCTCCTGGAATTATACCTCCATTGCGATACCATTGGTAGTTTTCGTAGATAATAGGATCCACCGTAAGAACAATTCCTGGAACACAGTCGCCTCCAGACTTTATAATCACTGGTTGAGTAGGGAATCCTGCAAAAAAACCACCATATCCCACTGCATCACTACCTGCATTAATTCCTGCAGTAATGGCTTTTGTTGATGTTATTCTTATGGTTCCTACCGTATTAGGTATTCCGTAGGTTACCCAATTGTTTGTTCCTGTCATATCAAAAGGTCCGGTTCCTGCAGGAGGAGGAGCTCCGTTTACATTCACTACTGCACCTCTTTCTGTGATAAGGTTGAGTTTTGTAGGAATATTGAGTATTCCCGATGGATTGGCATTGGTATGAACAAAATTTTCATTTATTAATCCTAGCTCATCAATCTGCTTAGGAAGATAACAATTCAAACTAGGGATGAAGTTAAAGCCTCCTGTGGCAACTTCGGTTCCGGTATTGGATGCTCCTGCAAGCATTTGATATACATAGGCTTTCTTATTGGTTACGATATACATATTGTAATGTCCGTTGCCTTGTGCAATGTACTTAGTATCTGGAATAACGAAATATTGTCCAGTATTGATTGTTGTAATAGGTAAAGTCTCGTTATTTACATAGATGGCTGTATTGTCTTCGGTTGCAATAACCAAAGCTCCTTCCATATTGCTTCCGATATTTCCATTTCCTTTTACTAAAGCGAATGTACTTCCAAGTTGATTGACAGGTACAGACTGATCCATCAGAATATCTGAGCTTAAAGGCTGGTTTCCAGCGTATTGTCCATTAAAATTACCATTGGTGACATTTACAGGTTTTGTAGCAACTATTTTTGCCCCGATAAAACCATCAAAATTTCCAGTAATATCACCAATACCATCTAATATATAAGATTGTCCTTTATTTAAGTTAAAAGTTAATGTTGGGTTGGTTGCCCCAGTAAATCCGTTAGAAAATTGTACTGTGGGTTTGTATCCTGAAATGGTGACCGTTGTATTATCTTCGGTAGCAAGAATACTGGTCATAAAATTCAGAATATTATTGCTAACGGTAATAGGAGCTGAAGCTACGTGGAATGTTAATCCTTTGGATGCGGTTCCTTTAGAGGTGATAATTTCGGCATGATTGAATACCGAAAATCTCAAGTTTGCATAAAAGGGAAAGTCTGCCTGAAGATAAAGTCCTTTTGTAGTTGGGGTAAATAAATCTGTCTGCTGTGTGGTAATAATATATTCTCTTAGAACATCAAACTTTTGAGGATTGTTCCTGTTGATTGTTACTGTACCAATCAACATATTATTGTTATAAATTTTTACAGGAAATGGAGTTGCCCTGTTCGTTGAAAGATATAGTTTTTGATAAGGATTTGGGTTTCCCGTTCTGTCTACCATCGGAGCAAACCAATGTTCTCTGTCTAACTGTGCAAGAGAGGTATAGAATATATAGAAAATAAGAAAAAAAGATAAAATTTTCTTCATATTGGATCTGACTTTATCACAAATTTAACAATAAAAAGCATAATTATTTATAAAATAATAAAAAAAACCGCGATAAAAGTCGCGGTTTATGTTTTAAAATTTTATTGAAAAGAACTATTCCCTGTTTTTAACAAGAATCCAACCTGAAAATTTAACTGGAGTTTTGGTTCTGTTGTTTTCATTCCAGCTGATACTATACCAATAGTTTCCTGTAGAAATCTTTTTTCTGTCGTTGGTGGTACCGTCCCATTGATATCCGTTTTCTTTATTTCCTCTGTGGATTCTGTTTCCATATCTGTCAAAAATATCGAATACCAAATTAGGTTTATTGGCTAATGCAGAGTAATCTAATATATCATTTATACCATCAGAGTTAGGAGTAATAACATTGATGATATTAGGAACTGTGATGCTCACTTCAGTCGGTACACAATTATAAGTATCTCTCACATAAACTTTAATATCTCCTCTAGGTAATTCTGAAAACTTATTAGAAATTTGCCAGTGAATATTGTCAATTGAATATTCATAAGGTGCATTGCCACCTACAACATCAATGGTTATGTTGTTCGTAGATATTTCTATATTGGAGATTACAGGTTGTTCAGAAGCATATACTTTTACTTCCTGTTTAGCTACGCAGTCTCCGGTTTTTAATTTTACCCAATATGTTCCCACACCAACATTGGTAATGGTTTGTGTAGTTGCTCCGGTGCTCCATTCATATCCGCTAAATCCGGAACCGGCATCCAATGTAGTTTTATTTTCTATACATATTACTTTATCTTGAAGTACAGTAGAAAAGGTTGGAGGAAAAACTACAAGTGTAATCTGAGCAACACGATAACATCCGTTCGCATTAGCTACTCTTACATAGACAACACCATTAGGAGCTATATAATTTGCCGCATTGGTAATTTCGTTGGTTTGATTATTGGCATCTGTTAAAGACGGATAATACGTTTTGGTTACCCCGGTTTGCAAAGTTACATTGGCATTGGGAAGATTAAATAATCCTGTCGCAATGTTATTTTCTAAAAAGCAGGTACGAAGAGTTGCGTCATTTACTGTAGGACTTTCAGCAACAGTTAAATTCAAAGTTACTTGTTCGCAGTCTACAAATTCAGGAGCATTCCCACAAAATTTGTAAACAATCTTGTCTGTACCGGAAAAACCATAAGTTGGAGTATAAGAAATAACACCGGTAGTCGTATTTACCAATACCGATCCATTTGCTGGAGGAGTTATGATTTGTACAGTACCAGGAACGAAATTTTGAGTAGAAGTTGAAAATTGTGGTACAATATTAAGATAGCCCTCGCAAACAGTTTTTGATTTTGAAGTTTCTTCAAGACAAGAAAAAACTTTATATACCGGAGTAGTAACTGGAACACAAGATCCAACAGTAATTTTTACGGTATAATTTCCTGTTTGTGTAGGAGTGAAAGAATTGTTTGTTGCTCCCGCAATCGGAATGTCGTTTCTGAACCATTGATAGGTATCATAACTGTCATCAACTTCCAAAATCAATCCCGGAATACAGTTACCTGTTTGTTTAGCAATTAAAGGGATGGAAGAGAATCCTGAAAAATATCCTCCGTATCCGGCTGTGCTGAATCCTCCGTTAATTCCTGCAGTTACCGCTTTGTTAGAAACTACGGTAATGTTACCTGTAACTCCGGATAAGCTATAAGTTACCCAATTAGGATTTCCTGTAAGTTGAAAAGGACCTTGAGCAGCAGTTGGCGTATTTCCGTTTACTGTAACAGTTGCACCTGTTTCTGTAAGGATGTTAAGTTTTATAACTGTATCACTAGGAGAAGTATTTTCTCCGAAGTTTCCGGCAGGCATTTCGTTGATTTTTCCAATTTCATCAATTTTTCTGGGCAGAAAGCAGTTTAATGGTGGTATATAGTTGAAACCACAAGAGTAATTATTGTTATTTACAGAAACAAACTGATATAAATAAACATTTTTATTGGTGCTGATGAGCATATTGCTGTGTCCAGATCCTTGTGTTATATAATTACTTCCTGAAATTCTGTACCACTCGCCTTGAGCTAATGTAGCAGCTGGTGTTGCCGATCCATTGATGAAAACTTGGGTTCCGCTTTCTGTTGCAATAATTAAACCTCCTTCGAGATCATTGGCAGTATTAGATCTTGTTCTTACCATTGCAAATGTATTTCCAAGTCTTTCTACTGGTACTGATTGGTCTAAAATAGAATCTGAACCTCCACTGGAAGCAGCTGTCCCAAAATTCCCATTCATGTTTCCATTGGTTAACGTTATCGGTTTATCCGAAACTATTCTTGCTCCGGTAAATTTATCCATATTTGCAGCAATAGCACCAGAACCGGCAAAAATAAAAGATTGTCCTTTATTTAAAGTAAAAGTATGGGTATTTGTTGTCGGAGTAGCTCCGAAGAAAGAAATATTTGCTGTGTTGCCCCAAGTTACTGTAACTGTAGTATTGTCTTCAGTAGCTAGAACTCCTGCTGTGAAATTATTGGTTGTACTATTGTATGGAGATGGGGTAGTAGCTACGAAAAACTCTTTTCCGATCCCGGCTTTACCTTTGCTAGTCACAATTTCTGCGTGAGTGGTGTTACTGGCTAATCGTAATGTACAATAAAATGGTTTTTCACCTTTTATATATAAACCTTTATTGATAACAGAAAAAGCTTCACTGGTACTGGCTGTACTAATAAATGCCTGTTGTACTGTAAATGTTTGTGGTGATCCTTTGCTTATTGTTACAGTTCCTCTTGCAATGTTATTACTGTATATGGTAACATCAAAAGGTTGTACGGAATCTGTTGAAAGGTAAAGCATACGACCGATATGCGACGTAGTTTCGTAAAATGGTGCAATCCAATGATCGGTGTCCCGCTGAGCGAAAACTAGATTACCGTAAAAAATAAAGAATAAAAAAAATAGTAGACTTTTTTTCATAATATAAAATTGGGATAATTACAAAAATAATAGAAAAATTTGTATTAAATCTGTTTTTCAATAAATAAATTCATTATTAATAAAAAATACCACAATTTTTACATTGTGGTATTTTTGTTTTCATTATCATTTAAAATTATTCTCTGTTTTTAACTAAAATCCATCCGGAATATTTAATTGGGGTTTTAGCCGCATTTGGCTCATTCCAATTAATGTGGTACCAATAAGTTCCCGTAAGAATTTTTTTATCTTGGTGAGTTCCGTCCCATTTATAGTTGTTAAACTTATCACCTTTAAAGACCATATTTCCATATCTGTCATACACTACAAAGGTAAGATTTTCTTTATATGCTAATTCTTTATAGTCAATATAATCATTTACTTTGTCACCATTTGGAGTAATAACATTTACCAAGTTTGGTACTGTAAGTTCTACTGAAATAGGGGCACAGTTAAAAGAATCTTTTACGAAAAACTTATGTTGCCCTCTAGATAGATTGGTAAATACATTTGAATCTTGCCAGTTGGTTCCATCCAAAGAATATTTATATGGAGCTGTTCCTCCGTTTACAAGTACAGTTGCCGAGTTATTTGATATTTCAATATTGGTGATTACCGGATCCTCTGCTTTTTTCACGCTTACCAATTGTGTCACATAACATCCGTTACTTTGTAAGGTAACCCAATATTCTCCGACTCCTACACCGGGTAATGTTTGTGTAGTTGCACCAGTACTCCATAAATACGACTGATATCCAGGTCCTGCATCTAAAGTAGTTCTGTCATTAATACAGATATATTTATTTTTCAATACTGTAGATCTGTTTGGTGGAGTTACATTTAAACTGATTTTTGCAATTGCATAACAGTTGTTAGAATTAAATACTCTTACATATACTGTGCTATTTGCAGAAATATACAAAGTTGAATTTAAAGTAATTTCATTGGTTCCGTTGCTTGCATCAGTAAATGTTGGGTAATATTTTTTAGTTACCGGAGTCTCGGAAGTTACATTCGCTGAAGTTAGATCAAAAGCTCCTTTTGTTTCATTATTTGGAATATAGCAAACCGTTAAACTAGCATCTTTAACTACTGGTGTTGGGTAAAAATCTAAGGTGATTTTTGCAATACCAGCACAACCTTCATTGGTTGTAACAAACACATATACAAAACCAGCAGCTGAAAAATAATTTGAAGGGTTCGTAATTTGGTTTGTACCAGCATTTAAATCTGCTAAAGTAGGATAGTACTTTTTGGTAGTAGGTACTGTATTGTCTGTAACATTTGCAGAAGTCAGATCGAAAAATCCGTTTCCAGAATATTTACAAGCATATACTGTTCTGTCTGTTAATACAAATGGTACTAGCATTAAATTTAAAGTTACTTCTTCGCAATCTACAAACTCTGGAGCTGTTCCACAGAATTTATAAACGATTACATCTTGTGTACCAGGAGTATTCCCTGTATTAGGCATATAAGTTATAACACCGGTACTTGGATTAATTGTTGCCGTACCTTTTGTGGGTTGTGTTATAATTGTAACACTTCCTGGAGATAACGTTTGAGTAGAATTTGTAAATGTTGGAGTAATTGTTTTAGCTCCACAGATGTATATCGTTTTATTAGTTTGTTGTAAACATTTAAATACTTTATATACAGGTGTAGTTACTGGAGGACATGTACCCATTGTTACTTTTACAGTATAGTTACCTGCCACCGTAGGAGTATAAGTATTTGAAGTGGCTCCAGGAATAGCAGTGCTTTCTAAATACCACTGATACGTGTCGTAGCTGTCATCAACTTCTAAAATAATTCCTGGAATACAGTCTCCTGTTTGCTTTGCAATAATAGGAATTGAGGAGAATCCCGCAAAATAACCGCCATATCCAGAAGTTGAATATCCTCCATTGATTCCTGCGGTTACAGCTTTTGTAGACTGAATTGTTAAGTTACCTGTAACTCCTTCTATTCCGTATGTTACCCAGTTGGTATTACCTGTAAGCTGAAAAGGCCCTTGTGCTGCAGTTGGTGCAACTCCATTTACGGTAACATTTGCACCTGCTTCAGTTAAAATATTTAGTTTAATAACTACGCCAGACGGAACAGTACTCGTACTTCCTGTACCCAAAGGCATTTCGTTAATAAGTGGTATTTCATCAATTTTCTTAGGTAAGAAACAGCTTAAAGGTGGTATGTAGTTAAACCCACATGTTGCATTACTATTTAGAACAGATACCAATTGGTATACATACGCATTTTTTGAAGTAGAAACCAACATGTTATAATGATTGGAAGACGCACCTCCTTGCTGTATATAGCTAGCTCCTGTTACTCTAAACCATTCACCTTCATTTTTTGTAGCAGCAGGAATATTAGACCCATTCAAGAAAATTTGTGTGTTATCTTCTGTAGCTACAATAATAGCACCTTCTAAATCGTCATTGGTAGATCTTGTTCTTACCATTGCAAAAGTGCTTCCTAATCTTTCGACAGGAACAGACTGATCCAAAACAGCATCTGAACCTGAAGGATTGTTTCCAAAATTACCATTAACGTTTCCATTGGTAAGGGTTATAGGTTTATTAGATACAATTTTAGCACCTGTAAATGGTGATGTACCATCACCACTACCTGCAAATATAAATGACTGTCCTTTATTAAGTGTGAATGTTTTAGTGTTACTTGGCGGAACACCTCCACCATAGAAACTGATACTTCCAGTCCATGTAACAGTAACTACTGTATTGTTTTCTGTTGCCAATACACCCGCTGTGAAATTGTAAAGACTATCAGTAGAGCCATCATAAGGAGTTCCGGCTACATAAAACTTATTACCAATACCTGCTTTACCTTTACTTGTTAATATTTCTGCGTGAGTGGTACTGCTTACCATTCTTAATGTACAGTAAAATGGCTTTGCACCATTAAGATACATTCCTTTGTTAATAACATTAAAGGCTTCCGAATTGGAATTGGTAGATACCGTTCCTGCTGGTACCGGAAAAACAACAGGATTATTCTTGCTTATCGTAACCACTCCATTAGGTAAAGGAGTATTATTACTATAAATTGTTACCTGAAATGGTGTTACAGAGTCTGTAGATAAATACAAAGCCTGAGTGTACGATGTCGAGTAATAATATGGCGCTATCCAATGCTCTGTATCTCTTTGGGCAAAGAGAGAAGAGAAAGATAGAAATATTAATACTAAACTCAGTAGAAATCTTTTCATAAGTTAAAGAATTAGGATTTCTACAAAATTAATATAAATATTAATATATTCTTAATAAATCATAAAAAAAAATAAAAAATTATTCTCTATTCTTAATTAAAAGCCATCCAGAATACGAAACTGGTAATTTAGTATCTGGTTCTATCCATTTCAAGATATACCAGTAGGTTCCTGTAGGTAAATTTCTACCTCCAATTCTTCCGTCCCAGACGTAATCTTTCCCCACAGATTTGTATACCGCTGCACCGTATCTGTCTACCACTTCAATACTTACCTGCTCTTTTATTTTTAAATCAGAATAGTCTAAATAATCATTTTTTCCGTCATGATTTGGCGTAATGGTATTAATTAAATTGATAATCAAGAACTCTTTTGTTACAGGTTCGCAACCATCTTTTCCAATTACATAAACTTTATACGTACCTCTCACCAAACCGGTAAAAACATTGGAACTTTGATAATCCATTCCGTTTAAAGAATATTGATACGGAGCTGTTCCGCCAGTTACATTAATTGTAGCAGTGTTTCCTGTAACTGTAATACTGTTGATAGATGGGAGAGGAGCGGGAGCTACTGTAACTGTCTGTCTGTAAACGCATCCGTTAAATCCTAAATCCACAAAATAAATACCTTCTCCTGCGGTAATAGATTGGGTAGTGGCGCCTGTACTCCAAGAATATGAAGTAAACCCTGTTCCTGCATCTAATAAAGTCTTTTCATTTGCACAGACAATTTTATTTTTAAGAACTTCAGATTTTTTTGGAGGTTTTAAATTAATGATTAGTTTACCAATATTTACACATGCAGTACTGCTTGTAAATCTTAAATAAAATGTTGTTGTTCCGGAAATATTCTGTGCTGGTGAAATCGTATTAGTTCCAGATTGAGCATCTGCCAATGTACTGTAAAATGTTACTGTTACAGAAGGGTCTGTAGTATAAAAGATTTTATAATCATTAAGACTGATATTTTGTGTACCATCCAAATCACTATCACATATATCATAAGAACCACTATTAGGAATTAGGTTTAAGCGGCTGCCAATTTTAAAGTTAATCTGTCCTAAAGCAGGGGTACAGTTGGTATTATTTCCTTCCACTCTTACATATACTGTCGTATTACTTGTGTAAGTCCAGTTATTGGGTAATGTGTTATTGTTTCCTGTATTTGCGTCAGCTTGGTTCAGGTAATATTTTACTATAAAACTTCCCGAATTTGTAACGATTTGAGGCGTAATGTTCGAAAAATTCACATCTACTATTCCATCAAAATTATCATCACAAAGGTTTGCGTTAAAATTTGAGGTATTGATATTAGGTAATGGATTTACTGTTAAATTAATCTGTGCGGTTTTTGTACATCCAAAAGTTGAGGTAACCTGAGCGTAAACCGTTCCGCCTGTAGAGTTATAGTTTGAAGACGTTGTAATAGGTGTTGTAAGTGCAGCATCTGAAAAGTATGATACCATTGCACCCGGAGTTGAAGTAACGACTGCTGTAGTTAGATTGAAAGTTGCTGTTCCGGTACTGATGGAACAAGCTGATAATGTCGCATTAGAAGTTGATAGTTGATCTAATGATACCGTTAGCTTGGCAATGTTAGAACAAACGCCCGATTTTTGAAAACGAACATAAAAAACTTGCGAAGGAGCTATGGTCTGAGTTGCAGCAATGGTATTTACAGCATTTTGAGCATCAGCATAAGTACTGTAAAAGCTAAGTGTTACCGCTGGATCTGTGGTGAAATTATTTTTGAAAGTATTCAAATTTACCACTTCTGTTCCGTCCCAATTGGTGTCACATACCAATATAGAATAGTCTGATGTAGATAAAGATATTTTCGATCCTATAGAAAAGTTAATCTGTCCAAAAGCTGGAGGGCAATTGGTGTTAACTCCATCTACTCTTACAAAAACAGATGTGTTGGTAGTATAAGTCCAGTTATTGGGCAGTGTGTTGTTATTTCCTGCATTTGCATCTGTCTGATTCAGGTAATATCTTACTATAAAATTTCCCGAATTGGTAACTATTTGTGGCGTAACCGTGGAAAAAATCACATCTATTATTCCATCTAAATTATCGTCGCATAGATTAGCATTGAAATTTGTAGTGTTGATGTTAGGCGAAGGATTTACCGTTAAATTAATCTGTGCTGTTTTTGTACATCCAAAAGATGAAGTCACATTTGCGTAAATAGTTCCTGAAGGACCGTTATAATTTGCGGGGTTGGTAATCTGCCCGGTTAAATTTGGGTTAGTGTAATAACTGAATGTAGATCCGGTGCTGGATGTAGTATTGGCACTCGTTAAATCAAAAGTTCCGTTTCCGTAAGAATTGGTACAAGAAACCAAACTTGCGTTATTGGTTTGAAGAATATTGGTGTTAATGATGATTTTAAAATATTCAAAATCAAAAGGATTACCGTTTCCTTGAATATAATAAATAAATGTATCTGTCGTGTTGGCTGTAAGATTATTATTGGGAGTATAAGTAATTTGCCCGTTTATAGGATTAACAGTTGCAGTACCCGATGTTGGCTGAAGAATAATTCCAGTAAGCGACGGAACGATAGTTTGTGTTGAATTTGTAAAAGCAGGAGTAATGGTTTTAGTATTACACGATCCAATATTGTAGGTAGTAGTAGTTATTGGTGGGCAAAGTGTATAAGCGTACACTGAAGTTAGTTTGGTCTCACAGTTAAGTTTGGTGACTTGGCAAGTATAATTTCCAGCACCGTGAAGTTCCGGGTTAATAGAATAAGAAGTTGCTCCCGGAATAGGATTTCCATTCAGAAACCACTGATAAGAATCGTAAGAATTATCTACCTGTAATAGAATTCCTGCATAACAGTCGCCTGTTTTGGATATTGCTGGAACCGAAGAAAACCCTGCAAAATATCCTCCATAACCTACAGCTCCACTTCCTGCTGCAATACCTGCCGTAACAGATTTGGTAGAATTTACAGAAATAGTTCCTGAAACATTCGGTACCGAATAAGTTACCCAATTGGGATTTCCGGTTACAGGATACGGTCCGTTGTTGGCGGCTATTGGTGCTCCGTTTAAAGTTACCGTGGCTCCGGATTGGGTGATAATATTGAGTTTGGTGTTGAAAGATTGTCCTCCAATTTTATTGATAAATCCTATTTCATCAACCATATTAGGCATAAAACAGCTTAGAGGCGGGATGAAATTCATTCCTCCGGTAGCAAATTCATTATTGGAAGGACTACCCATGATACCCGCAAGTAACTGATAAACATAGATGTTTTTGTTTGAGCTAATGCTCATGTTGTAGTTCCCGTTCCCCTGGTTGATGTAATAGTTGGTAGGAACCATATAATATTGTCCGGTATTCAATGTTGTAGCTATTCCAGCTCCATTAAATGCTATTTGAGTGTTGTCTTCTGTAGCAATAATAAGTGCCGTTTCCATTTGGTTGTTTACGTTTCCATTTCCTTTCACCAAAATGAAATCTTTTCCCAATCTGTTTACAGGAACCGACTGATCCATCAAAACATCATTATTGGTAAAGTTTAAATAGGTGTAAATTCCGTTGAAATTACCATTTGTAACCGATATAGGCTTTGTAGATTCAATTTTTGCACCTACCAATCCTGTTAAATTATAAGGACTATCAGCACTTACTGCGTCTAGTATATAAGACTGCCCTTTATTTAAGGTGAATGTTTTAGTTGGCGAAGAAGTTCCGTTAGAGAAAACAACATTTGGGTTGTATCCTGAAACAACGACATTAGTATTATCTTCCGTAGCAGTTATACCAATTGTTGAGTTTATGTATGTCTGTGAACCTGTAAGCGGTATTGGAGCGGCAAAGAATTTGGTTCCTAAACCGGCTAAACCTTTAGACGTAATTATTTCTGCATGATTTTGAAGTGAAAATCTGTAATTTGCAAAAAATCTTTTTGTTCCTTTTACATTTAACCCCATAGAGTTAGGTGTAAAAAGATTGGATTGATTGGTGGTAATTAAAAAATTACTAGGGATGTTCACCTCTACAGGATTTCCTTTGCTTACCTGAACGGAAGTAAATAAATTATTATTATTAAAAATCTGTACCGTAAATGGTGTAGTTTCATCTGTAGAAAGATATAAATAGCCTTCAAGACCAGAACTTCCGGCTTTGGAAGCCATCGGGGCAAACCAGTGTTCTGTATCTAACTGTGCTTGGAATAATAAGCAAAAAAATGTGCAGATTAATAATAGAATTCTTTTCATACCTAAATTTAAGGGCGACAAATTTAAGTATTAATAATCAAAATTTTACGTAATTTTTTCAGATTTAATAAATGTTAATATTCCGAAGTTGATAAATTTATATGTGGTACATTATTTTGTGGAATTCTATAAAAAAATCCCGATGAAATTTTCATCGGGATTATATTTTCAAAAATTGAAAAAAATTACAAGCTTACTCTTACAAAACCTGTTACTTTAAGATCTCCACTTACAGATTTTACGTAATCTGCAACAGAAATACCGTTGTCTTTAATGAAAGACTGGTGTACTAAAGTATTGTCTTTGTAGAATCTCTGCATTTTACCTTTTAAGATATTGTCGATAATGTTTGCAGGCTTGCCTTCTTTAGTTAACAATTCTCTTTCGATTTCTAATTCTTTGTCGATAGTTTCCTGAGAAACCTGAGTTTCGTCTAGCGCGATAGGGTTCATTGCAGCAACCTGCATAGAAACAGATTTTGCAGCTTCTTCAGCTCCTTCTACATTCGCAGAAAGTGCAGTGATAGCAGCAATTTTGTTACCAGCGTGGATGTAAGCACCCAAGAATGGTCCTGAAATTCTTTCGAAAGCACCAATTTCAATTTTCTCACCGATTACTCCTGTTTGCTCAACCAATTTTTCAGCAACAGTAATTCCGTGGAAATCTGTAGCTAATAATTCTTCTTTAGTTGCAGCGAAAATTGCCATTTCTGCCAATTCGTAAGCAAGTTCGATGAATGCTTCATTTTTAGCAACGAAATCAGTTTCGCAGTTTAAAGAGATGATAGCACCCAAAGTACTGTCTTCGTTTACTCTTGCGATTACAGCTCCTTCAGTAGATTCTCTGTCGGCTCTGTTAGCAGCAACTTTCTGACCTTTTTTTCTAAGGATGTCTACTGCTTTTTCGAAATCTCCTTCTGCTTCCGCTAGAGCTTTCTTGCAGTCCATCATACCTGCACCTGTTTGGTTTCTCAATTTTGCTACATCTGCAGCAGCTGGTGAATAAGACATAATATGTATTGTTTTTATTTTAAAATTATGATTAATTTTAATAGTTTATTTTTGAACCGTGCAAAGATAATGATTTTAATGATAAAATAAAAAAATCACTTTTAACGTTATAGTATATATTTAATGAAATTTAAAATTCAATTGATGAAAAAAATATTTCTAATTTTATTTTTAAGTGTTTTCAGTCTTGGTATAGCACAGAAGAAGAAAAAGACAGGCTCGAAAGCAAAGGTAGTTGCAGAAAAAGAAACGGTTATTATTTATACATTACAAGAAGCTGAAACCAGTAACGAACCAAGAATTATCGCAGGTTTTATTAAGCAAAATCCAGGTCACGAAAAAACTGATGCTCTAAAGAGAAGATTAATTAATATCATCATGGCGGATAATTCTATCGAAGCCAAACCAACCATAAAACCTTTAAGCAAAGATAAGATTGAAAAAATTGTAAGCAATAACGAACTGAATAAAGGTAAGAATTTTGCTACAAATAAAACTTCTTCAGAAAAGAATGTAAGTCTGGCTTCTGCGGGAAGTAATAAGAAATCCGAGGTCAGCGAGCAAGGTAAAAAAACAGCTTCAATGCTTAGTCATATTTTTAATAATGATCCGAATGATAAGGAAGCGTATATCAATATTAAAAATAAATCTAAATGCAATCTTATCGTAAAAATAAGTGGCAGCAAATATTATAATTTAGAAGTTCCGGCAAGAGGACAGAATTTTGTAATGGTTGAAAAAGGAGAATATATTCTAACAACACAAGTTTGTGATGCTAAATATTCTTCTCTGAAAAAAATACAACGAGATATTCAGATTGAACTTAACGTAGCCGAATAATCTGCTTTGTTTTTGAAGTCTAAAGTGTTTTAGATTTAAATGCTTAACTAAACGATAGTTAAGGTAAAAATACTTACATTTGAGATATGTAGTAATTCTATTGCTTATGAAATATCTCAATTCCTTTTTTTTTCTTTTTGTTCTATCACTTGCTTACGCTCAAAGTCCGGCTATCCAATGGCAGAAATGCTTTGGAGGGAGTAATTCTGATACAGGAAACTCTATAAAAGTTACTTCGGACGGAGGTTATATAGTTGCGGGAAGTTCTAATTCTGTAAATGGCGATGTTACCCAGAATTTTGGCGGAGTAGACTATTGGATTGTAAAAATGAATTCTGTTGGAACTATCCAATGGCAAAAATCGTATGGAGGTAGTGGAGATGATTATGCAAATTCTGTTCAGCAAACATCTGATGGTGGATATATTGTAGCGGGAACTTCCAAATCAAATAATGGACACATTAGTAATAGTCATGGAAATAATGATTTTTGGATTGTAAAATTAGATTCTACGGGTAATCTGATTTGGCAAAAGTCTTTGGGTGGAACAAGTAATGATTCCGCTCAATCTGTTCAGCAGACAACCGATGGAGGGTATATCGTAGCGGGTTCATCATCTTCTAATAATGGTGATGTTAGTGCTAATCATGGATATTCTGATTTTTGGATTGTAAAACTCAATTCTACTGGGAATATTATATGGGAAAAGTCTTTAGGAGGAAGCGGCGAGGATGTGGCAATGTCGGTTCGGCAGACTTCAGAAGGAGGATATATTATTGCAGGTTATACTAATTCTTCCAATGGAAATGTTACTCAAAATTTTGGAGGCTCAGATTACTGGATTATAAAATTGAATTCCTTGGGAAATTTAGAATGGGAAAAATCTATTGGTAATTTATTCGACGATATTTCTTACTCAGCAGAGCAAACAATGGATGGTGGCTATATTGTAGCAGGAGCTACCACACTCAATTCTGAATCTGGAGTTCCGGATTACCGGGTTTTAAAGCTAAATAGTGCGGGAGGAATAGAATGGAGCAGGTATTTTGGGGGCAATGCTCACGATAATGGTCAGGAAGTTCGTCAGACGCCAGATGGCGGATATATTGTTGGTGGATGGACGGTATCCAATAATGGAGATGTAACGGGTAATCATGGTATTCAGGACTTTTGGCTCGTAAAATTAAATTCACAAGGAAGTTTAGTTTGGCAGAAAACTTTAGGAGGAATTGATGTTGATGCTTTCTCGTCTCTTGAAGTTACTCCGGATAATGGTTATATTGTTGCGGGTTATACAATGTCTAATTCTGGTGACGTTTCTGGTAATCACGGAGCTATGGATGCTTGGGTGGTTAAATTAAATCCTGAACAGCTATTTGTTTCAGAATCTATACATACTAATCAGATTCTGATGTATCCCAATCCTGCAAAAAATTTCTTTTATTTGGATCATCTTCCTGCAGATGTTCTTGTTGATGTTACCGATATTTCTGGAAGAAAAGTTTTTTCAGAATATCATAACACTGAAAAAATAAAAATCAATACATCAGAATTTACCAACGGAACTTACATCGTGGGTGTTAAGAAGAAAGATGGTACGTTTGTTTTCTCAGAAAAATTAATAATCAGTAAATAGAAAATCACTTTTAAATTCAAAATAATATCATTGAATAAAATATTAATCCTTTTGCGTATGAAGTATTTTAATTTTCTTTTTTTATTACTTCTGCTTCCTGTTGTAGCAAAAAGCCAAAATTCTACAATACAATGGCAGAAATCTTTTGGAGGTGGCTTTGAAGAGTCTGCAAGATCTGTGGTTCAAACTCCCGACGGTGGATATATTGTTGCAGGAAAATCTAAATCCTATGAAGGAGATCTTACCGTAAATTATGGGAATTTTGATTTTTGGGTAGTAAAAATAAATACAATGGGAATTTTGCAATGGCAAAAATCTTATGGAGGTTCCGGAGAGGATGAGGCAACATCTATTAGGAACACTTCGGATGGTGGCTACATCGTTGCAGGATTTACTTTTTCTTCCGATGGCAACATAACTGTTAATAAAGGTGCTGCAGATTATTGGATTGTAAAATTGAATGCAAATGGAGATGTAGAATGGCAGAAAACATATGGCGGTCCTGGAAATGATCGGGCAAATGCAATAAAACAAACACCCGATGGTGGTTATGTGGTGGCGGGGTTTTCGAACTCAGTTTCAGGAGATATAACAAATTCTCATGGAAATAATATGGATTATTGGATATTAAAGCTGAATAGTACAGGGAATATCCAATGGCAAAAATCTATTGGCGGACTAAGTGACGATAAAGCGTATGATATAGATCTTACTTCGGATGGTGGTTATATTGTAACTGGAGATACTTCATCATCATCTTCAGGAGATCGATCCGGCAATACACAAGGTGGAGCAGATGTTTGGGTAGTAAAGCTTTCTTCAATAGGAAATATTGTATGGGAAAAAGCATTTGGAGGAAGTGCCGCAGATCTTTCATTTTCAGTAAAACAGACAAAGGATGGTGGGTATATTGTAGCCGGAGATACCAAATCGCAAAATGGTGATATTATATTCAATAATGGAGGAAATGATTATTGGATTATTAAATTGAATTCCGCAGGAAATCTGGAATGGCAAAAAACATTGGGCGGAGGTGCTTATGATAGAGCTCAGTCAATTATTCAGCTTAGTGATGGAAATTATATGGCTGTCGGATATAGTCCGTCATCAGATGGAGATGTAATAGGTAATAACGGAGCTGTAGATTACTGGTTGGTAAAACTGAACCAAAATGGAGATTTCATTTGGCAAAAATGTTTAGGAGGTTCCGGATCAGAATTTCCATATTCTCTTATTCAGTCATCAGATGGAGGTGTAGTTATCGCGGGTGAATCCGATACCAATAATAATTCTGGAGATGTTACAGGAAATCATGGGTTTCGAGATTTTTGGATTGTAATACTAAATTCGGTTCTTGGTGTCAATGAAAGTGCTATTGCGAATGGAATTTCTATTCATCCTAATCCTGCCAAAAACTTTTTCAAAATAAATAATTTACCAATGGGAACAGCTGTAACTATTTATGATATTTCCGGCAGGGTTATTTTATCTCAAAAATATAATCAGGAAAATATTTCTGTTGATATTTCACAAATTAAAAATGGAAATTATATTGTAAAAGCAGAAAATTCGGGAAAAGTCGTATTATCCGAAAAACTCATTATTGTACACTAAGTTGGGAGTGTAAAAAATATAAAACTTAAGAAAAAAAATTAAACAATATTTAAAAGAGCATCTTTAAAATGCTCTTTTTTTTAATTAAATTTGAGGAAATTTCAATACTGAATGAAAAAAATATTTTACTCAACCCTTATTGTAGCAGTAGTGGTTTCGTGTTCGAAAAAAGAGGCCTCTTCCAATATTGGTAAAACAGACAGTGAGAAAGTAGACTCTATAAACGCAGCTCGTACTCGTTATAACGATAGTATAAAGATTCTAAACAGCAGCAACAGATTCAAAGATTTCAGCGGCAGCCACAGACTTAGTTACGAAAGTGAAGGATACAATAAAATGTCCGGAACAGTAAATTTTGATAAAATTACCGGTGAAAGAGATAGCTATCATATTTCTGGAAACATTCAGTCAGGAAAAAACTCTTTGAAAATGAATGGCTCTGTAAAAATTGTTTCGCCTAAGCACATGAATTTTACCGGAGAAATTACTCAAAAAATTTCTGATAACGACAACGGAAAACCTTACACCAGAAAAGGCAAAAAGACATTCATGTCCAAGGATGGCGGGAAAACTTACCGTTTGCAGGATATGGTAAATGGTTCGGGTTTTGTTGATTATATTGATATTCACTTTTAAAGAAAGGAAATAATGCTGCATTTTGAAAAAAAAGGAGTTGGAAAGGAGATATTGGTTCTTCTTCATGGTTTTATGGAGAACAGTTCAATTTGGTCTGATGTAGAAAAGAATCTTTCCAGCGATTTTAGTATATTAAAGATAGATCTTCCCGGTCATGGAAAATCTGAAATTTTAGCAGAAGTCCATACAATGGAACTGATGGCGGATGAGGTAAAAAAAGTTTTAGATCATGAGAAAATAGATAATATTCATCTTTTGGGGCATTCCATGGGAGGATATGTTTCGCTGGCATTTGCAGAAAAGTTTCCTGAGAGTTTAAAAAGTTTAACTTTATTTTTTTCAACATTCTTAGCGGATGATGAGCAGAAAAAAGAACAGCGTAAAAAAAGTTACCGCATTATAAAAGATGCATTTGCTCATTATGCAAGAGCAGGGGTTCCTAATCTGTTTAATCCTAATGAATTGGATGTTTTGGAAGGGAAAATAGAAAACGCATTAGAAATTGCTCTGTCTACAAATAATCTCGGTGCTTTGGCATGTGTAAAAGGGATGGTAGAACGACCAGACAGAAAAGAAGTTTTAGAAAATCTTGAAGCTAAAATTCTCGTAATTGCCGGGAAACACGATAACGCCGTTAAAACAGAACTTGTGATGAAAAATCTTCCCGACAGAACCAATATTAAATCTTATATTTTAGATTGCGGACATAATGGGCATTGGGAAAAGCCAAGTATTTGTGCGGAAATAATCAATACCGAACTTCTTCATCATCTACCTAAAAAATTAGTTTTGTGATGAGGTTTTTTATAGGTGTTTTTTCATACTCAGTAATCATTCTCTCTTTTGTAGGATGTAAAAAAGAAAGTTCTTTAACTAAAAATAATAAAGATTCTGTTGTGTCTTCTGTGTCAAATAAAGTGACGAAAGACTCTTCAGTCATAAAAAGCAGTACAACTGAAGTTTTTAGTTTTCAGACCGAACTTTGCGACAATAAAGGGTATTTCAATCCTCAAAAATATACCGTAGAACAGCTTGAAGATACTTATAAACTGTGTTATCATTTGGGCGGAGTAAGTTTCAATACTCCATCGGTTTTTAATGTAAACAGTCTTTCGGAAGTTAGAAAAAATAAAGAAAAAATATTAGCAAAATTAGATAAGGATTTTGAAGAAAAGAAAAAGCTTTATAATCAATTAAAAATAGTAGATAATACTTATTGGCAAAAGATTAAAGAGCAGAGATATAATGCTTTACATCAGGAATATGAAAAAGAAAAACTGCAGATGGCGGCGTATTCGGATCCGTCGGTTTTGCTGAACAGTAAGTTTTCTGGAAAGTGCAAAAATTTTGCTTCAGCTTTGAATTCTACGGATGATGTAATAATTTCAGAATGGAGAAAAGTTCGTGAAAAAGCAAGCAAATCGAATGCAGATCCCGAAAGAATAATGAACGATTTTGAAACTCATCTTAAAGAACCTAACTGGAAAGATTATGCGATAATAGATTTAATTACTTTTGGATGGGGGAATTGTGCCAATGCTCAGATAGAACGCCCTGCACAGGACGAAAAAATGAATAAAGAATTTGAAAATCTTTTTATAAAAATAGATTCTGAATGCGATGAACCTTAGTAAGTCGCTCTAATCTCTTCTGTAAAGTTGAAATCTAATGGGAATATTTTCGTTCAAGACAAAAAAGCCAATTATAGGACTTACACTTTCAGGTGGCGGAATGCGTGGGATTGCCCATATTGCCGTTTTGATGGCTTTGGAAGAATATAATTTAAAGCCGGATATAATTTCGGGTACCAGTGCGGGTTCTGTGGTGGCTGCATTTTATGCATTGGGAAAAACTCCGGATGAAATGTTAGAAATTGTAAAGCAAACTACATTTTTTTCTCGATCTTTTCTAAGGCTTTCCAAAAACGGAATTTTTAGTTCTAAATTTATTATGAAACTGTTTACGGATTATTTTCCGGAAAACGATTTCAGGGTTTTGAAAATTCCGGTCTATGTTGCTGCCACAGAAATGACTCATGGTATTGTAGATTTCTTTTCTGAAGGAGAATTGTTTGCTCCGCTTTTGGCATCATCCAGCGTTCCCTTCATTTTACCACCTGTAAGAATTGGCGAAAAAATTTATGTAGACGGTGGCGTATTAGATAATCTTCCCATTGAGCCTATTGTCGATAAATGTGATTTTCTCATAGGTTCACATGTTAATTCGATAAGCTATGATGGATTAGAAAATATGAGCTTAATGAAAGAATTCGACAGAATTTTACATTTAGCCATTGCAAAATCTGTTTATTCTAAAGTGAAATTCTGTGATATATTTTTGGATCCTCCGAAAATGACAAAATTCAGCCTGTTCAATAAAAAACTTTTGGATGTAATGTTCAGTGAAGTTTACGAATATACTTGTAAAGAACTCGAGGAGAAAGGTTACAGCCGTAATTCCTAATTCTTCTTCTGAGGATTTAAGCAAACTTCAGGTAGTTCTTTATAATTCTTCTTCCGTTGCAATTTTCTCCTTAAAGGTTTCGATAGTGTCCATTAAGTTTTCATGAGATTTTCCTCCGGCAGCATTAATATGACCTCCCCCGTGGAAGTACTTTCTTGAAAACTGATTTACGTCTACATTTTCTTTACTTCGGAAAGAAATTTTGATGAAATCTTCATACAAGTCTTCCATGAAAAATGCGGCCATTTTTACCCCTAAAATACTGAGTCCGTAATTCACAAAACCTTCCGTATCACCTTTTTGGAAGCCATATTCTTGTAATTCTTTTCGGGTGAGATATAAAACAGCTACTGTGCCATTATTTACCACTTCTATCCGTCCTAAAATTAAAGCCAGCAAATGCATTCTCGAAACGGTGTTCGTGTCCAGTGTATTGGAAGTAATAACGGAAGGATCTGCACCTTTTTCGATTAAATTAGCAACAATTCGGTGTGTTGTAGCACTTGTAGAACGGAATCTGAAACCTCCTGTATCTGTCATAATTCCTGTATAGAGGCAGTCTGCTATATCTTTGTTCACAAGTTTCTCATCATCCATCGCTTCGATAAAATGATAAACCATTTGGCAGGTTGCAGGGATAATGGTATCAGAATACACAAAATCAAAATCTTCAGGTTGTTGGTGGTGGTCAATAAGTATTTTTTTTGCTTTTGCTCTCATCAACCAATCTCCTAAAAGTCCGATTCTTGAAGGTGAATTAAAATCTAAGCAGAAAATAACATCTGCGTCATTTATCAGTTCAAATGCTAGTTTTCTTTTGTATTCCCCGATAATATTTTTCTTTGCTTCCGGCATCCATTTCAGAAACTTCGGAAAATCGTTAGGAACGACTACTTCTGCTTCAAGACCTTTAGCTTTAAGATAATGTTTTAGACCTAAACTAGAGCCAATTGCGTCACCATCCGGATTGTAATGGGTAAGAATAACAATTTTGTTTTCAGGGACAAGAAGGGTGTTAATTTCTAAAAGCTCTGCAGGTGTAAACATTTTCTTTAAATTTGAGTTTCCAAAGATAGAGTTTTTTGATTTGTTTTTTCTTGTGGAAATAACTCTTAGAAATATTTTGATGATTAAAATGATATTTATATAACAAAAAATATTAAAAAAATCTTCCGAATATTTGTATCTGATAAAAAATTCTATATCTTTGCAACCTGAAAAAATAATAGATAATTACGACTTAAACATATAGTAATGAGCAAAAGAACATTCCAACCATCAGAAAGAAAGAAAAGAAACAAACACGGTTTCAGAGAAAGAATGTCTACACCAAACGGTAGAAGAGTTTTAGCTGCAAGAAGAGCTAAAGGAAGAAAAAGCTTAACAGTAAGTTCTGCAAGAGCTAAAAGATAATTCTTTAGTTACAATATACAAACTATGCTTGAAAAGTACTTTTTCAGGCATTTTTTGTTGTTAAAATTTGCTAAATTTTTAGGTTTGTAAAGTATCTTTTTTTACTTTTAAAATCTGAAATAAGCTTTTTGAAAAGTTTCACAAAAACAAGATTATGCCACATTCAAATATCTCGGGAGACAGCATTGTATATTTACAGGACGCAAAAATTTCTCAGAAAAACTTTACCGTACTTACAGATGTAAATCTCAATATAAAAAAAGGAAGATTCTGTTACCTGATTGGTAAAACAGGATCCGGAAAAAGTTCACTTCTTAAAACTTTGTACGGGCATATTCCTTTAGCAATGGGAAAAGGTGAGGTTGTAGGTTTTGATATTGCTAAGCTTAAAACCTCTGATATTCCGAACCTGAGAAGAAAACTTGGGATTGTGTTTCAGGATTTCCAGTTGCTGTCTGACAGAACTGTCGAGAAAAATCTGAAATTTGTACTTGAAGCAACAGGCTGGAGCGACAAACATAAAATGGATGATCGTATTAATGAGGTTCTTTCTAGTGTAAACATGAAAGGGAAGAAACATAAAATGCCGCACGAACTTTCTGGAGGAGAACAACAGCGTATTGCTATTGCAAGAGCACTTCTCAATCATCCGGATTTAATTTTAGCAGATGAGCCTACAGGAAATCTTGATCCTGAAACTTCTAATGAAATTATGACGCTTCTTAAAAAAGTAGCCGAAGATAATCACGCTGCGGTGGTCATGGCAACTCACGATTATCACATGATTCAGAATTTCCCGGGAGAAGCAATAAGATGTGAGGATGGAAAAGTTTCTGTTTTGGATACATCAGAGCTTTTCGAGTAAAAATTATACATTAGAAATATTTTCATAAAAAAAATAGATAAAAAAGTCCGGGAAAACTCTCGGACTTTTTCAATTTATAAACTCAAAATGATGTAATTTTTACATTTTTAGACACAAAAAATGCCCGATATATCGAGCATTTCATATTGTTGAAAGTATTTTTTTAGTGACCTTCGTTTCCGTCAATTCCATGAGCATGACCGTGAGAAAGTTCCTCTTCTGTAGCTGGTCTTGTATTCAAAACTTCTACTTGGAAGTCTAAAACTTTTCCAGCCATTGGATGGTTTAAATCTGCCACTACCGCTTCAGGAGTTACTTCAACTACAAACGCCTGGAAATTATTTCCTTGGTTGTCAGATAAAGGCAAAATTGCTCCAATTGGTGGAATTCCAGATTCTGCAAACATATCTATAGGAAGCTGTGCAATAGCATCTTCTTGTTTAGGACCGTATGCTTCTTCAGGCTGAATAACAAATTCTGCTTTATCACCTGCTTTAAGCCCAAGAATATTCTGCTCAAATTTAGGAATCATCATTCCTACGCCATATAAAAATGTAAGTGGATTTTCTGCTGTAGTTTCTTCTACTAAAGTTTTAGTTCCATCTTCTTCGATAGTGTGAAGAATATACTTTACAGCTACCACATGATTGTTTTCAATTGTCATATTTTTCTTTTTTCCGTGAAAATTAATCACGATTACAGTGCAAATATAATCTTTTTGAAATGATTTTTATGGCAGCAAATTATATAAAAATGGTTGAGGTTTAATCGTTTTTTTCTTCATTTCTAGACTGCTTTTTCTTTTGCCTTAGTACATACAGATACAGACTTTCTACTTTGTCTCTTGCCCAAGGTGTTTTCCTTAAAAATTTCAAAGAAGAATTAATGCTGGGATTCTCGTTAAAACACCGTATATTAATCTGTTTTCCTAACTCTCCGAAACCATTGTAATATTCTACCAATTCTTCAAGAATGGCATCCAGTCTTTTTCCGTGAAGAGGATCTTTAGATTGATTTTCCATAATGGTGTAAAGGTAAAAATTCATTTTTAAAACAATAAATTTTCAAAACAGATTGATGCCATATTCCGTAAATTTGAAAGATGATATTTCTGCTATAATTATAGTCTTGTATTTTTTTTTAAAGAAATAAGGCTATATTGGTGAACAGCAGAGAAAAGATAAAAATTATTTTAAATATAATTGATGATGAGCAGGAATACCGATGCCAACAGAAAATTACATAAAAAGAAAATCGACCAGAAAAAGCGTAAAACACAAAACGCCGAAGCAGAAAGAAAAGCACGCCTAAAGCAAATTCGGGAAGATTTTAAAGCAAAAGAAAAAGGGGATATTTTATGAAAATTCTTCATACCGCCGATTGGCATTTAGGAAAACGTCTCGACCGTTTTTCCAGACTGGAAGAGCAGATTTTGGTAATGGACGAAATTGTTCAGATTGCTGATGAACAAAAGATTGATTTGGTTTTAGTTGCAGGAGATTTGTTTGATAATTTTAACCCTGGTGTAGAAGCTGTTGAACTTTTTTATAAAACATTAAAACGTTTGTCTTTAAATGGAAAACGTCCTGTTATTGCCATTTCAGGAAATCATGATTCTCCTAATTTTATTGATGCTCCGGATCCTTTGGCTCGAGAATGCGGAATTATTTTAATAGGACATCCTAAAGCGGTTATTCAGCCTTTTAAAATGGATTTTTTTGAAGTTTCCCAATCGGCAGAAGGTTTTATAGAACTCAAACTGAAAAATCAGGACAATCCGGTAAGAATTATTCACACACCTTATGCCAACGAAATTCGCCTTAAAGAATATTTTGGCGAAAATAAAGAAGCCGAATTGAATCAGATTTTAGCCGATAGCTGGAAAAAAACAGCCGATGAATTCTGCGATGATAAGGGCATTAATCTTTTGATGGCTCATTTGTACATGAATAAGAGAGGAGCTACAATTTTGGAGGAGCCGGAAGGAGAGAAGCCTATAAAAATTGGGAATGCAGATTTAATCTGGTCAGAAATTATTCCATATCAAATACAATATACGGCTTTAGGGCATCTTCATGGATTCCAAAACATAGGAACTGCAGAAAAACCGGTAATTTATTCTTCTTCTCCACTTTGCTACAGTTTTTCTGAGGCTGGACAGACAAAATATGTCACCATTATTGAAGCTGAGCCCATTAAAGAGGTTTCTTATGAGAAAATTGCGTTAAAGAATGGAAAAAAGCTTATCCGGAAAACATTTAATTCTGTAGAAAATTCGGTGGAATGGCTCATCGAAAATCCAAATTGCCTGATTGAACTCACATTAAAAAGCGATACTTTTTTAAAAGCTGAAGAAAGAAAGCTCATTTACCAGTCACACAACGGAATTGTCCATTTGATTCCGAAAGTGAAAAATCAGGATTTTATAGATGACGAGGTGAAGGAAATCAATTTAAGTCAGGATCCTCTGCCGTTATTTATCGACTATTTTAAATCTAAAAACAACGGACAAGCTCCGAACGAAGATCTAATAAATCTATTTAAAGAAATTGAAAATTATTAACGTATGATTCCTATTCAGTTAACCTTAGAAGGTTTATATTCTTATCAGGAACGCCAGAAAATTGACTTTGAAAATTTAACAGAAGCCGGTCTTTTTGGGATTTTCGGTTCTGTCGGTTCGGGAAAGTCTTCTATTTTGGAAGCTATATCTTTTGCACTGTACGGAGAAACGGAACGTCTGAATAAACAGGATAAACGTGCGTATAACATGATGAATTTAAAATCGAACAAATCTTTTATAGAGTTTGATTTTTTGAATTATGAAAATAAAAAATTTCGTGCAACGAGAGAATTTAAACGCAATTCTAAGAATTTCACCGATGTAAAAACACCTACCGTAACTTTTTATGAATCTGTAAATGAAAATTGGGTTCCTTTAGACCATACAAATGCCGAAAAAATTATTGGGTTGAGTTATGCGAATTTCAAAAGAACCATCATCATTCCTCAAGGGCAGTTTAAAGAATTTTTGGAGCTGGGTGCAACCGACCGTACCAATATGATGAAAGATATTTTCGGTCTCCAAAGGTTCGATTTGCAAAATAATGCTTCTCTTTTACATAATAAAAATAAATCTGAACTCGATCAGCTGGAAGGTCAGCTGAAAGGTTTTGATGATGTAAATGAAGAACAAATTTCTGCGCAGAAAAATATTCTGAAAGAATCACAGCAAAAGTTTGATGAAGTAAAAGTTCAGTTTAAAAATATTGAGAATAAATACCAACAGTTAAAAAATTTAAAATCCGATTTTGAATTACTTAAGCAAAAAGAATCCGATTTTGAGAAACTTAGTGCTCAAAAAAAAGAAATTGACGAATTAGAAGTTAAAACAGATGTTTTTGATAAGCTTTTCAGAGCTTTCACTCCCCTAATTTCAGAGAAAAATAAGCTGGAAAAAGAAATTGCCGAACAGTTGAGAAGTAAAGAGCGTCATCTTAAAATTTTAAAGGAAACCGAGATTCAGTTTGAAAATATTAAAAATAAGCTTTCGGCGGTTCAGCCAAAATATGAAGCTTTGAATCAGACTAAAAATCAGGAAAATGATTTGGCGTTAATTCTTCAGATGCTTAAGTTTTCGGAGGAAATTGTAGAATTGAGAAAAAGAACTGAAAATGGCAGCAGCAAAGTAAAAGAGGTTGAAGAGCATCAAAATATAGTTCAGGAAACCATTAATGCTTTATCGGGAAAAGCAGAAGATTTGAAGTCCCAAAAATTAGATTCTAGTTTGCTTTTACACGTTGGAAACTGGTTTTCTGATAAGAAAAAGTTGGAAGAAGCACTCCTGAATCAAACTGCAAAAGGTGAGGCGAAAAAAACTGAAATCAACGCAATTTCTAATGAGCTGAAAGCATTAGAAATTAACGAAGAAACTTACAAAAATCAATTCCAAATACAAATTGAAGAATTAGAGAATTTCAGTAAAAAAATGTCCGAAAAACGCAGTCATTTCGAAGTTCAGCAGAAACTTGCTCATTTTGCCAATGATTTGCACGATGGCGAAACTTGTCCGCTTTGTGGATCTTTGGAGCATCCGGAAATCGTGAAATTTGAAGATGTAAATTTCGAGTTAAACGAAATTCTTAGGCAAACTAAAGAAACCGACATTCAAAAAGAAAAACTTCAAAAACAGTTTTTGGAAATTGAAAAAATTCTCGACAGAAAAAAGATTTTTCAGGAACAGTTGAAATCGGAAGAGATTATTGTACAAGGGATTAATAAAAATATTGAAGAACATCATCAAAATTTCCATTGGAACAATTTCCATGCTGAAAATGAAAAAGAATTTCAAGAAAAAAGAAGTCAGTCTTTTGAAATTGAGAAACAGATTGAAGAACTGAATACCAAGATTTCTTCCGAGCAAAAAAATATGACAACCCTAAGAGATAATCTTAGTCAATACAATAAAGCGTTAGAAAAATTCAGGTTAGATGAGGCGAAAAAAGAAGAGCAAATAAGAACTAATGAAGGCAATCTAAAAACCTTAAAATGGACAGAATATAAAGACAGAAAGATTGCTGAAATTGATGAAGTTTACCAAAATCTCTCTCAATCTAACCTTGAAATAGAACAGAATTATCTGCAACTCAGCAAAGAAAATGGAATTATCGTTCCTCAATTGGCAGAACGTAAAACGATTGTTGATCAGTTGGTTAATAGAATTCGAGATTTAGAAAATGAAGCTTTAGAAAATAAAAATTCTATCAATAAAACTCTTTCTGAGCATCAATTTGGAAGTTTAGAAGAAATTCAGGAAATTATTTTGCAGGAAATTGACGTTCAGAATGTAAGAATTAAAATTCAAAATTTTAAGATTCAGTTTGAAACGCTGAAAAACAGCATTTTTGAACTGCGACATAAACTGAACGGTTTTTCTTTCGATGAAGAAGAATTCTCAGCCATTGAAAATCAATTCAAAAATTTGGAAAACGAACAGAAAATAGCCAATAATTCTGTGGTAAAAATCAGTGCGGAAATAGAACGTTTGCAAAATGAATTCAAAAAGAAAGAAAATCTTTTGAAAGATTTGGTAAAACTCCAAAAACGCGATGAAAATTTAAAAGTAATGAAAAATCTTTTTAACAGAGCGGGTTTTGTAGAGTATGTTTCTTCCATTTATCTCAGACAGTTGTGCGATCATGCAAACGTAAGATTTCACAGAATGACGCGAAATCAGCTCAGTCTTCAACTGAATGAAAGTAATGATTTTGAAATTATAGATTATCTGAATGAAGGGAGAAGCCGAAGTGTAAAAACGCTTTCTGGCGGACAGGCTTTTCAAGTTTCTTTAAGTTTGGCTTTGGCTTTAGCAGAAAGTGTTCAGACCAACGCAAAAGCAGATAAAAACTTCTTTTTCATCGATGAAGGTTTTGGGACGCAAGATTCAGAATCTGTAAACGTGGTATTTGAAACACTGATGAATCTTCAGAAAGAAAACCGTATTGTGGGAATTATTTCGCACGTAGAAGAGCTGAAGGAAAAAATTCCGGTCTCACTTACCATTGTAAAAGATGAAGAAAAAGGAAGTTTAATACAAATTGTTTAGAAACTGTTTTATAATCGTTATTTTTGAAACATTAAAACCATCATGAACCATCATGCAAAATTTACCCATCATTTTAAAACCATCTAAAGTAAAAAGTATTATACTTATCATCATCAGTATTTTGTTTATTGTAATGGGAATTTTTCTGTTAGATAAAAATATGATGATTTCTGTTTTGGATATGGTCTTTTTTGGTCTTTGCCTTATTGTTTTCATCATCAATTTAATCCCAAATTCTTCTTATTTAAAAATTGATGTTGCAGGAATTGAAATGAAAAATCTTTTTAAAACGACTTTTATTCCGTGGCAGGCGGTAAGTGGTTTTAGAACGAAATATATTTTTGTGAATAAAATGGTTGTTTTTGATATTGATCCCAAGTTGCTGGAAAATTCAAAACTGAAGGGTAAAACGGGTGCATTTCCCGATACTTACGGGATGTCTGCAAAAAAACTTGCCGAATTACTCAACGAGTATAAAGCAAAATCAGAATCTTTTTTATAGAAACAACCTCCTTTGAAAAACTTCAAAGGAGGTTGTTGTTTTATCTAACCTGAGGAGCGACTTTTTCACCAAACAGTTCAATAGATTTTCTCATGATACTGTCTTCGGGAGCACCCACATCCATGTGACCAATAAATCTTGTAATTCCGAAAATTTCTTTCATATAAGCAATTTTATCGGCAACTTCATTGCTGTTTCCTATGAACAGTGCGCCTTCTTTTGCTCTTCCGCCATCGTACTGCATTTTTGTATAAGGAGCCCATCCTCTGGATTTTCCTATTCTGTCCATTTGAGATTTATAGTTTTCAAAATAGCCTTCCACAACATTTTTATCATCACTTACAAAAGTATGAGAATGAATCGCAATCTGCATTTCAGATTCTGGAAATCCTGCTTTTAGATATTCCTGTTTGTAAAATTCAATTAAATTTTTAAATTGAATGGGCATTCCGCCAATAATGGCAACAATAAGTGGCATTCCCAATTGTGCAGCACTTAAAACCGATTGTGGAGTTCCGCCAACAGCTCTCCAAATAGGAATTTTACCATTATTTTTTGCTCTTGGATATACGGTCTGATTTTGCATTGAAGGACGCAGTTTTCCGCTCCAGGAAACATTTTCTTCTGAATTTATTTTCAGTAATAATTCAAGTTTTTCATCAAAAAGCTCTTCGTAATCGTTCAACGAATATCCGTAGAGAGGAAAAGATTCGATAAAACTTCCACGACCTACGAAAATCTCTGCTCTGCCATCCGAAATTAAATCTATTGTCGAAAAATCTTCATACACTTTTACGGGTTCAGAAGAACTTAAAACCGTTACACCGCTCGCCAATTTAATATTTTTGGTAACACTCGCCGCAGCTGCCAATATAATCTCGGGCGAAGAAACTGCATAATCCGGACGGTGATGTTCTCCCATTGCAAAAACATCAATTCCCACTTCGTCCATCAGTTTTACCTGATCGATAATTTCACGGATTTTAATACCCGCATCTTTATATTTTCCTGTTTGCTGGTCGATTGCTAAATCGCCAAACATTCCTATTCCTAATTCCATTTGCTTAAATTTTATAAAACAAAATTAGCCCAAAACAAAATTAAAAACATTGATGAATGATAAGAACCGAAATGCGAAATTCTTTAAAAAAGGAATTGTTATTTCTGATTTCCAAGAAGTCCGAAAAGGATTTTGTCTCTAATTTCTGAGGTGATATCTGTGGCAGATTCAGAGTTTCTTTTGAACCAAAAATAAGAATTGTTTAGAGTGTGAAGAATGAATCTTGTGGTAAACGCAGGAGATTTCAGTTCCCAATTTTGTGCTAGATAAATTTCACAAAGAAGTTCTTCCACATCTTGCTGATATTTTTTTCTAAGAAGAACAAATTCTGGTAATCTTTCCTCAAGATGCTTCCATTCGTTAGAATAAATATGGGTAACATCTCGGTTTTTTAAAACTACCGACAAATGCTTATCTATAAAAAAACTCAACTTATCGTAAGGTGGAAGATTGGTGTTTTTAACTTCCTGCAATGCTTTGAAAAAATCTTCTGCAACGGCAAAGCAAATCCATTCTAAGATTTCTTCTTTAGAACGGATGTGTGCATACAGAGATGCTGCTTTAATATTTAGTTTTGTAGCCAAATCGCGAACGGAACTGCCCATGTAGCCCTTTTCTTTAAAAAGTTCTACTGCAACATCCAATATCTTAATTTGTTTTTCTTTTAGCTCCATTGATGTTGCAAAAGTAGTTATAATCTATTTAATGCAACAAATTATATAGATTTCGTGGTTTAAATTAATCTAGATAAATCTATCGCACCAAAATAGGTTGACCTTTTTTTAAGCACCTTTAATACACATTGGACTTAACAAATGATCAACCCGGCCGAAGAAAGAACGGCAAAGAAATTTCTTTCGAATTCAAATTTTTCGTCATACAGCAAATTGCTAACGGACAAATTTCTGCTAACTTTGCTTCCAAGAAGTATAATATCTCCAGAAGTACAATCGCCTATTGGCAACACAAACTCAGCAATTATATGACCGGAAAAAAATATAAAAGCAAAGACGACGAAATCAAAGCTTTGCGTGATAAAATTTACGATTTGGAAGGTATTAAAGACTTTCAACAAGACATTATCATCGAATTTGAACGCGTTACAGGAAAGGAACTCTCAAAAAAGTTATTGCCCGAGAAATTGGCAAACGAGATTCAGCGAAAAAAGAAAAAATTAAAGGACTAAAACCCTTCAAAAAACGCTGGATATACCAATCTCTCGGGATTACTAAACAGGCTTACTATCAAAGAATAAAAGATGACATCAAAAGGCAAGAACAAAATCAAACAGTTCTAGAAATGGTTGCAGAAATCAGAAAAGAAAGGCGAAAAACAGGAACTGTTAAACTCTACCATGAAATAGCTCCTAAACTCAAAGAAAACAATATCAAAATGGGACGACAGAAGCTCGCTGAATTGCTACGTTTCAATGGATTGCCGGTCAAGAAAACAAAACGATTCCATATCACAACGGACTCTAAACACGGTTTTTACAAATCTCCGAACAGAATTAAAGAACTCGAAATCAATCACGCTGA